>NZ_JBEPLH010000013.1:0-265884 GCF_040545135.1 Burkholderia sp. 572
GCGCCCACACTTATCGGCTGTTAATTTTTAAAGAGCAATCTGCGAGGAACTTCGTGTTTCCCGGCAGCGCTGCGTTTTCAGCAGCAGAGAAGCGAAATTATGAACCGTGTTTCGCAGCTCGTCAACAACTTTTTACACTACATCGTTGCGACTGCGGGGCTCAACTTCCAGGCCAGCCGCGCGCCCGACACTGCAGCACACCACCAGCTTTGCTTCCCTCTCCCGCGCCGCGTTTCCGTTAGCGCGAAAGAGGCGTGATTCTAAGCACCCGCCCTCATCCACGCAAGCCCTTTGTGAAAATATTTTGAAAAAGCCCCCGTGCGCTGACGCGCACGGGGGCTGGGGCTCGGCGGGCCGCCGGTGGCCATCGACCACAAGGGGGCCGGCGACACTTCCCTCTATATATAGACGCTCATTACTTGCCGCCCACCGCGGTCTGCAGTTGCTCAATCGGCACCGCGTCGGCCATCGCCGTGTATCCAGCGTCGCTCGGATGAATACCGTCGCCACTATCGAATCGACGCTGCAGCACGCTCGGGCGCGCCGGATCGCGCAGCACCGCGTCGAAGTCCACTACGCCGTCGAACCCGCCACCGCTCCGGATCCACCGGTTCACCTCGAGCCGGATCGCCTCGCGCCCCGCCGGCAGCCCGGCCGGCGTCAGCGTCGCGCCGAAGACCTTCACGCCCTGACGGTGCGCCGCGTCGATCAGTCGGCGGTAGCCGTCAATCAGCGATGCAGCCGTGACTTGCGTATGCGGGTGGTCGCAATCGAGCCCCGCGCGCGGCGGCATCGCCGCAAAGTTGATGTCGTTGATCCCGATCAGCACGATCGCCGCCTTTACGCCCGCGCGCGACAGCGCATCGCGCTCGAACCGCGACGCCAGCGACGTGCCATAGCAAGCCGAATCGCTGAGCAGCCGGTTTCCGCTGATCCCGAGATTCGCGACGCCGATCGATTCCGCGCCCGAGGCGGCCAGCCGACGCGTCAGTGCGTCCGGCCAGCGGCGGTTCCGGTTCACGCTCGAGCGCAGCCCGTCGGTGATCGAATCGCCGATCGCGGCTACGCTTGCGCGCGCGGAACCGGTCTCGACCGCGAGCTCGGTCACCCATGCAAATTGGGTAAAGCGGGTGCGGAACGCGGCAGCCCCCGGATCACTCACGTGCTCGCCCGGCACCGACACATAATTGAACTGGTTCGACACGCGGTGCCAGACCGTCATCCGCTGGTTCGGCCCCATCTGGAGGCTGATCGCATACGGCTGCCCGGCCCTGACGTCGATCCCCACCGGATCGCTTTCGAGTTCCTGGCCCGGCGCAAGCGTCACCGACACCTTGCCGCCGAACCGGACCGGCGCGGCCGCATCGCCGGACAGCGCCGCGCCTTCGCCAGCGCGCGCGACGCTCGCCGCCTCGACGACGAGGGGGGAACGACCGTATGCATTGCTGACGCGGATCCGTGCGGCGCGCCCCGACACTGTCGGATAGACGATCTGGCGCACGGTGCGACCGGCGACGTCGGGCGCGCGATAAAGCGGCGGCGGTGCGGCAAGGTCGGGAATCGGCTGCAACGCGGTCGCCCACGCGGCAACCCATCCCGCCGGCGCGGCCGAAGCCGACGCCACGAGCGGCGATACAAAAGCGGCCGCACCCAGCACGGCCGCGGCGATACTGCTTCGGAATGACATCGGCAAAATCCTCGTCGGAAAGCGGGCATTGTGCCGCAGAAGGCGCGGCTCCCGCGTGCCGGCCGCCATCACGCAGCACCATCGCGCCCCGATGTCCCTCGTTTACCCGAGTCTTTCCGCAAATCCGCAAGAAATTTATTAACCGACCGGTCGGTTGGTTTATACTTCGCACACATTCAACCGGACGAGAGCCTCGCCATGTACACGCAATCCCTCGACATCCCCGGCAACGTCGCGCCGCTCGACGCCGCAGCCGAGTCGCCCGAGCAGGCGCGGTTCGATGCGGTCATGGCCGCCGACGGCAAGATCGAACCGCAGGACTGGATGCCCGACGCCTATCGCAAGACGCTGGTCCGCCAGATCTCGCAGCACGCGCACTCGGAAGTCGTCGGCATGCTGCCGGAAGGCAACTGGATCTCCCGCGCGCCGAGCCTGAAGCGCAAGGCGATCCTGCTCGCGAAGGTCCAGGACGAAGCCGGCCACGGCCTCTATCTTTATAGCGCGGCCGAAACGCTCGGCGTATCGCGCGATTCGCTGATCGACGCGCTGCATGCCGGCAAGGCGAAATACTCGAGCATCTTCAACTACCCAACGCCGACCTGGGCCGACGTCGGCGTGATCGGCTGGCTGGTCGACGGCGCCGCGATCATGAACCAGATCCCGCTGTGCCGCTGCACGTACGGCCCGTACGCGCGCGCGATGATCCGCGTGTGCAAGGAAGAATCGTTCCACCAGCGCCAGGGCTTCGACGCACTGCTGTCGATGATGAAGGGCAGCGACGCGCAACGCGCGATGGTCCAGCAGGCCGTGAACCGCTGGTGGTGGCCGGTGCTGATGATGTTCGGCCCGAGCGATGCCGATTCGGTCCACAGCAACCAGTCCGCGAAATGGGGCATCAAGCGGATCACGAACGACGACCTCCGGCAAAAATTCGTCGACGCGACGGTCGACCAGGCGAAGGTGCTCGGCGTGACGCTGCCCGATCCCGACCTGAAGTGGAACGAAGCACGTGGCCACCACGACTACGGCACGATCGACTGGGACGAATTCTGGCGCGTGGTCAACGGCGACGGCCCGTGCAACAAGGAACGCCTCGCGACCCGCGTGAAAGCGCACGAGGACGGCGCATGGGTGCGCGAAGCCGCCCTCGCCCACGAAGCAAAGCGCCGCGCGCGCGCCGAACAGCACGCCGCCTGAGCGGCACACCATCGAATTCAGGATTCAGGAGAAAGTGATGAACAAGGAATGGCCGATCTGGGAAGTGTTCGTGCGCAGCAAGCAGGGGCTCGACCACAAGCATTGCGGCAGCCTGCATGCCGCCGACGCGTCGATGGCGCTGCGCATGGCGCGCGACGTCTACACGCGCCGCCAGGAAGGCGTGAGCATCTGGGTGGTGCCGTCGTCGGCGATTACCGCGTCGGATCCGAGCGAGAAGGCCGAGCTGTTCGAACCGGCGGGCGACAAGATCTACCGTCACCCGACGTTCTACACGCTGCCCGACGAAGTCAACCACATGTAACGCCCGCGCCATGACGATCACGCCCGAACACCTCTCCTACGTGCTGCGACTCGCGGACAACACGCTGATCCTCGGTCAGCGCAATGCCGAATGGTGCGGCCATGGCCCGATCCTCGAGGAAGACATCGCGCTCACCAACATGAGCCTCGACCTCATCGGCCAGGCACGCATGCTGTATACGCATGCGGCCGAACTCGAGCGCCAGCTCACCGGCGCGACGAAGACCGAGGACGACTACGCGTACTTCCGCACCGAGCGCGAGTTCGCGAACTTCACGCTCGCCGAACTGCCGCATTACGGCCCGCTCGCCGGCACCGCGCACGCCGACAAGGACTACGCGGTGACGATCGTGCGCAACTTCCTGTACTCGGCGCTGATGCTGCACGTGTGGAGCGCGCTGGAAACGTCGACCGACACGCAGCTCGCCGCGATCGCCGCGAAATCGGTGAAGGAAACCCGCTATCACGTGCAGCACGCACGCGAGTGGCTCGTGCGCCTCGGCGACGGCACCTACGAATCGCACCGTCGCGCGCAGGACGCGCTCGACTACCTGACGCCGTATACGCGCGAATTCTTCGCCGCCGATGCGATCGACGACGCAGTCGCGGCCGAAGGCATCGCCCCGGCACCGGCCACGCTCGAAGCGGCGTGGCGCGCGGACGTGGACGACGCGCTCGCGGAGGCGACGCTCACGCTGCCGGCCCCCGTGCAGCACGTGACGACCGGCAAGCAGGGCGAGCATTCGGAACACATGGGCTACCTGCTCGCCGAACTGCAAAGCCTCGCACGCCAGCACCCCGGCGCGACCTGGTAACCCCGACACCACGGAGCCCGACGATGTCCGTCCAGACCGCCCCCGCCAACGCCGTGCCTGCCGCGCGCCGCGACGATCCGCTGCTCGCCCGCGCATGGGACGTGCTCGAAGCCGTGCCCGATCCCGAGATCCCGGTCGTGTCGATCCGCGAGCTCGGCATCCTGCGCGACGTCCGCCGCGCGGACGACGGCCAGCTCGAGGTCGTGATCACGCCGACCTACTCGGGCTGCCCGGCCATGTCGCAGATCGCCGAAGACATCGCCGCCGCGCTGCAGGCCGCCGACCTGCCGCCGCACCGGATCGAGACGGTGCTCGCGCCCGCGTGGACGACCGACTGGATCACACAGGAAGCGCGCGACAAGCTGCGTGCGTACGGCATCGCGCCGCCGGTCGGCCAATGCGGCACCGCCGCGCCGCGCGAAAACGTCGTGCGCTTCGTGCCGCGGCCTGTCGCGGCGCCCGCGTGCCCGCGCTGCGGCTCGGCACGCACCGAGCGTCTCGCGCAATTCGCGTCCACGGCCTGCAAGGCGCTGTATCGCTGCGTCGACTGCCGCGAACCCTTCGACTACTTCAAACCCTACTAATCGATATGGCGACCCCGCAATTTCATCCGCTGCGTATCCGCGACGTGCGGCCCGAGACCGCCGACGCCGTGACCGTCTCCTTCGACGTGCCGCCCGAGCTGCGCGACGCGTACCGCTTCACGCAGGGCCAGTTCGTCACGCTGAAGACCCACATCGACGGCGAGGAAACGCGCCGCTCGTATTCGATCTGCGTCGGCACGACGGACTACGACCGTGACGGCGAACTGCGCATCGGCATCAAGCGCGTACGCGGCGGCCGCTTCTCGAACTTCGCCTTCGATACGCTGAAGCCCGGCCACACGATCGACGTGATGACGCCGGACGGCCGTTTCTTCACGCACCTGAACGCCGACCACGGCAAGCAGTACGTCGCGTTCTCCGGCGGCTCCGGGATCACGCCGGTGCTCGCGATCGTGAAGACGACGCTCGAACTGGAGCCCCGCAGCACGTTCACGCTGATCTACGGCAACCGCAGCGTCGACGCGATCATGTTCGCGGAGGAGCTTGAGGACTTGAAGAACCGCTACATGAACCGCTTCGTCCTCTATCACGTGCTGTCGGACGACCAGCAGGACGTCGAACTGTTCAACGGCGTGCTCGACCAGGCGAAATGCGCGGAATTCCTCGGCACGCTGACGCCGGCCGACGCGATCGACGAAGCGTTCATCTGCGGCCCGGCGCCGATGATGGACGCGGCGGAAGCCGCGCTGAAGGCAGCCGGCGTGCCGCAGGCGAAGGTGCACGTCGAGCGCTTCGGCACGCCGCTGCCGCAAGCCGGTGCGCCGGTCGTCGAAATCACCGACCAGACGCCGGCCGCCGACCTCGAAATCGTGCTCGACGGCAAGAAGCGCAAGCTGCGGCTGCCGTACGAAGGCGTGAGCCTGCTCGATATCGGCCTGCGGGCGGGCCTCGCGCTGCCCTACGCGTGCAAGGGCGGCGTGTGCTGCACGTGCCGCGCGAAGGTGCTCGAGGGCGAAGTGCGGATGGAGAAGAACTACACGCTCGAGGAGCATGAAGTGAAGGACGGCTTCGTGCTCACGTGCCAGTGCCACCCGGTCAGCGACAAGGTCGTCGTGAGCTTCGACGAGCGTTGAGCGACGTCGCGTCGCGGCGCCGGACGGTTTCTCGCCGTCACACATCTCGCTTACACTAGGGGCCGCCGGCCGGCTGGACATCGCAACGTCCGCCCGGCCGGCGGTTTTCTTTTGTTGACGACAGGCCGATGAGTACCATTCATGTGATTCAGGGCGGCACCGCCGCCGCGTCGCTGCACGAGGCACTCGCGCAAGCCGGGCGCGACGAGCATGTGGTCGGATTGCTCGACGATCTCGGCGTCGGACCGCTCAAGGGCGCCGACGAGACGCCCGACACGCGCGCAGCCTTCTGGCAGCGCGTGCTCGGCGACCAGATTCCCGACTGGAACGCAGAGATCGAAGCCGAATTCGCACGCCTCGACCAGCTGGCGACGGAGACGGGCCAGGTGGTGGTGTGGCATGCGCCGAGCGTCGGCGACAAGCTGCTGCTGCGGCGCGTCGCCTATCACCTGCGCAATGTCCCGCAACGCCTGAACGAAGTGCGGCTGTCGGCCGCCGACCTCGATCCGGCGCAGCGCGCGTCGCTGTCGCGCACCGACCAGGCATGCGCGACCGGCATGTTCTCGCCCGCCGAACTGGCGCGCAAGCGTCCGGTGGCCGCGCCGATCTCGGTGCTGCGCATCGGCCGCCTCGCGCTCGAATGGCAGGAGGCGAAGCACCAGAACGCCGAACTGCGCTACTGGGTCAGCAACACGATCAAGAGCGGCCACTATGAAGAACTCGACGCGCTGATCCTCGCGCGCGCGGAAACCGACTGGCTGCCCGCGCGGCGCCTCGTCGGCAGCATCATGGCCGACGCCGATCGCGGCGGGCTGTTCGTCAGCGACTCGATCGCCTGGTGGCGCTGCCGCGAACTCGCGGCGGCCGGCCGGCTCGAGCTGCAGGACGACACGCCCGACGCCCTCTCTTCCACGCAGGTGCGCGCGGCCCGCGCGGCCGCCACGCACCGCTAATCTTCCGCATTCGACCATGGCCCGTACCCGAGCGCCCGACCACGAATCCCAGCGCGAGCAGATCCTCGATCTGGCCGCCGACAAATTCGCGCAGACGAGCTATCCGAGCACGTCGATGTCCGATCTCGCGACCGCGAGCGGCACGTCGAAAGCACGCCTCTATCACTATTACGAGAGCAAGGAAGCGATCCTGTTCGACCTGCTCGACCGCTACACGAAACGGCTGATGCTGATCATCGCCGAGGTCGAAGGGGCGAGCCAGCGGCGCGGCCTCAGCGAGCGCGACGCGTTCGCGGAGCTCGTGCGCGCGTTCCTCGCCGAATACGAGACATCGCACAGCCGCCACGTCGCGCTGCTCAACGACGTGAAGTATCTCGAGGACGCGCAGCGTGAAATCGTGCTCGACCGCCAGCGCGACATCGTCGCGGCATTCACGCGACAGCTGGCGCGCGCGTACCCGGACCGCATCTCGAAGGAAAACCAGACTTCCGTGACGATGATGGTGTTCGGGATGATCAACTGGACGTTCACGTGGCTGAAGCCCGGCGGCCGCCTCGGCTACCGCGACTTCGCCGAGCAGGTGATCGACCTGATCGAACGCGGGCTGTCGACGGCCGCCTGATTGCCGCGCAGCAGCAAGCGTTGCGCGACGGGCACACTGCGACCGCCCGCCGCGCGTTTCATATGATGAATTTTAAATCCATTTAAAATCAAATAGATAGCAGATTAACTAAGCGGATTTAGAATTCATCCTCCAGCTCAAACATCGTTAAATACGGGTTTTCCCCAATCCGAGGGCTGACGGTCGGGTAAAATGCTGCTGCATTGCACAACCCGCTGTACGGTCACACATTGAGGAACCCACGATGAACACGCGATTCAACGGCTCTGCCGATGTCGTCGGCACCGCCGGTACTGCGCCGGTTCTCGTCAGGGAACTGGCTTCCAAAGACCGTGAGCAGATGCTCACCCACTTTCTCTCGCTCGACGAAGAGGACCGCCTGCTGCGCTTCGGCCAGATGGTGCCCGACCACGTGCTCGAGAACTATGTCCGCACGATCGACTTCGGTCGCGACACCGTGTTCGGCGTGTTCGACCACGACCTCGAACTGATCGGCGTCGGCCACCTGGCCTACCTGCCGGCCGAGGGCGACAAGCGCACGGCCGAATTCGGCGTGTCGGTGCTCGAAAGCGCACGCGGCCGCGGTGTCGGCTCGAAGCTGTTCGAACGCGCGGCGATCCGCAGCCGCAACACGCACGTGACGACGCTGTACATGCACTGCCTGTCGCGTAACGCGACGATGATGCACATCGCGAAGAAATCCGGGATGCGGATCGAGTATGCGTACGGCGAAGCCGATGCGTACCTGTCGCTGCCGCCGGCCGACCACTCGACGATCATCGCCGAGATGCTGCAGGAGCAGGCCGCGGTGTTCGACTACGCGATGAAGCGCCAGGCGCGCCGCACCACGAAGTTCATCGAATCGCTGATGCCCGCCGCCCTGACGGCGTAACGTCAGCCAGCCGGGCCGCGCCTTCCGCGCGCCCGGCCCCTCCCTCCCCGCCGCGCAACTAGCGCACCGACCGAATCGGCAACGCCGTCGTCTCCTTGAAGCATTCGAGCGAAAAGCTCGTCTTCACGTCGATCACCGACGGGTGATGCAGCAAATGCTCCTGCACGAAGCGGGAGAAATGCGCCATGTCCTCGACCTGCACGCGCAGCAGGTAATCCATGTCCCCCGTCATCGCGTGGCACGCGACCACTTCCGGCCAGGTCTGCACGGCCGCGCGAAACAGCTCCGCATGGGTCGCGCCCGCGCGCGCCGACGTTTCGTCGACCCGTACCGGCGCCAGGCCGCCGCGTTTCTCGAGCCGCACGCTCACGTACGCGAGCAGGTCGAGCCCGAGCTTCTGCGGATTCAGCAGCGCGACATAACCGGTGATCACGCCGATCTCCTCGAGCCGCCTGATCCGCCGCAGGCACGGGCTCGGCGACAGGTTCACGCGCTCGGCGATCTCCTGGTTCGACAGGCGCCCGTTCTCCTGAAGAATCGCGAGAATCCGCCGGTCGATGGCATCCAATTCGGCGCGCGCCATCTTCTGCCCTCCAATGATTATTTCAAGACTGGAAATTGCGCCATCGTAGGTCCGGGCGATCAAGTTCGCAAGTTTACGCTCGCGACTGCCCGCTACACTCTGTCGCACGTACCGATTCGTCGCGCACGCCGCCGCGTGTGCCACGTTCGACATCGAACCAGGCCGGACAGGCGCACGTCGCCGCGGCCGATCGCCCCCACAGGAGACACGCCATGCAGATCCCGAACTGGGACAACCCCGTCGGAACCGACGGCTTCGAATTCATCGAATACACGGCGCCGGACCCGAAAGCGCTCGGACAGCTGTTCGAACGGATGGGTTTCACCGCGATCGCGCGCCACCGCCACAAGGACGTGACGCTGTACCGCCAGGGCGACATCAACTTCATCATCAACGCCGAACCCGATTCGTTCGCACAACGCTTCGCGCGCCTGCACGGCCCGTCGATCTGCGCGATCGCGTTCCGCGTGCAGGACGCCGCGAAGGCGTACAAGCGCGCGCTCGAACTCGGCGCATGGGGCTTCGACAACAAGACGGGCCCGATGGAGCTGAACATCCCGGCGATCAAGGGCATCGGCGATTCGCTGATCTACTTCGTCGACCGCTGGCGCGGCAAGAACGGCGCGCAGCCGGGCGCAATCGGCGACATCAGCATCTACGACGTCGACTTCGAGCCGATCGCCGGCGCGAACCCGAACCCGGTCGGCCACGGCCTCACCTATATCGACCACCTGACGCACAACGTGCATCGCGGCCGCATGCAGGAATGGGCCGAGTTCTACGAGCGCCTGTTCAACTTCCGCGAAGTGCGCTACTTCGACATCGAAGGCAAGGTGACGGGCGTGAAGTCGAAGGCGATGACGTCGCCGTGCGGCAAGATCCGCATCCCGATCAACGAGGAAGGCTCGGATACGGCCGGCCAGATCCAGGAATACCTCGACGCATACCACGGCGAAGGCATCCAGCACATCGCGCTCGGCGCCAGCGACATCTACCGGGCGGTCGACGGCCTGCGCAGCAAGGAAGTGAAGCTGCTCGACACGATCGACACGTATTACGAACTGGTCGACCGCCGCGTGCCGAACCACGGCGAATCGCTGGACGAACTGAAAAAGCGCAAGATCCTGATCGACGGCGCGCGCGACGATCTGCTGCTGCAGATTTTCACCGAGAACCAGATCGGACCGATCTTCTTCGAGATCATCCAGCGCAAGGGCAACCAGGGCTTCGGCGAAGGCAACTTCAAGGCGCTGTTCGAATCGATCGAGCTCGACCAGATCCGTCGCGGCGTCGTGCAGGACAAGGCCTGACGCATCCGGCGGGCGGCTGCCCCGGGGCAACCCGGCAACCCGCCCGATCCGGCGGCACAAAGAAAAAGGGCGGGAATCCGAGGATTCCCGCCCTTTTTGCATTCCGGCGCGGCCCGCCGGCCGCGCGAACGGATCAACGCGCGTTCGCCTTCGACGCGACGGCACGCTCGGCCGACGGCTGCGCGACGGCGTCCTGGGCCGGCGCGATCTGCTGCATCTGCGCGCCGGCTGCCGCCAGTGCGCTCGCGCCTCGCGCGTGCACCGGGCCGGTCATCGAGAAAAACGCGGCGGACACGATCAGGAAACTCTGGATATGACGTGTGTTCATTGCACCTCCTGTAAAACTGCCGGCGCCTCCCCGATGCGTCGAAACAGACCGACGCGACCGGGCACCTCCGGCAGGCCGACAAGATTAACGGCATTTGCGCGCAGATGAACGCGGCCTTACATGCTTTTACATGATGTAACGCATGATTCAGCCCCTCTTTTACGGTGCGCCGCCGCGGTTCTCCCCGCATTGCAACCGATGGGCGGCGGGTTTGCCCCAGTGCTACCATCGCTTAAAACCGGCGAACATGCCGGCCACTGCCGACGCATCCAAAAGATGCCGACGCAACCGAAGTTTTGGTGATCCCAGACCGGGTGGAGGAGACAGTTAATGAATGCCCCGCTAGACGCAGACCAACGCGCGTCGCTAGAAGCCGCGCTGAAGTCCGTCACGCTTGACGACAAATACACACTTGAGCGCGGTCGCGCGTACATGAGCGGCATCCAGGCCCTCGTGCGCCTGCCGATGCTCCAGCAGGAACGCGACCGCGCCGCCGGTCTCAATACGGCCGGCTTCATCTCCGGCTACCGCGGCTCGCCGCTCGGCGGCCTCGATCTGTCGCTCTGGAAAGCCAAGCAGCACCTGGCGGCCCACCAGATCGTCTTCCAGCCCGGCCTCAACGAAGATCTCGCCGCCACCGCCGTGTGGGGCTCGCAGCAGGTGAACCTTTACCCCGGCGCGAAGCACGACGGCGTGTTCGGCATGTGGTACGGCAAGGGCCCGGGCGTCGACCGCACCGGCGACGTCTTCAAGCACGCGAACTCGGCCGGCTCGTCGCAGCACGGCGGCGTGCTGGTGCTCGCCGGAGACGACCACGCGGCGAAATCGTCGACGCTCGCGCACCAGTCCGAACACATCTTCAAGGCCTGCGGGCTGCCCGTGCTGTTCCCGTCCAACGTGCAGGAATATCTCGATTTCGGCCTGCACGGCTGGGCGATGAGCCGCTACTCGGGCCTGTGGGTCGCGCTCAAGTGCGTGACGGACGTGGTCGAATCGTCGGCATCGGTCGACATCGACCCGCATCGCACCGAGATCGTGCTGCCGACCGACTTCATCCTGCCGGAAGGCGGCCTGAACATCCGCTGGCCCGACCCGCCGCTCGTGCAGGAAGCGCGGCTGCTCGACTACAAGTGGTACGCGGCGCTCGCCTATGTGCGCGCGAACAAGCTCGACCGCATCGAAATCGATTCGCCGAACGCGCGCTTCGGGATCATGACCGGCGGCAAGGCCTACCTCGACGTGCGCCAGGCGCTGACCGACCTCGGCCTCGACGACGAAACCTGCGCGCGGATCGGCATCCGGCTCTACAAGGTCGGCTGCGTGTGGCCGCTCGAAGCGCAGGGCGCCCAGGCGTTCGCGCGCGGCCTCGACGAAATCCTCGTCGTCGAGGAAAAGCGCCAGATCCTCGAATACGCGATCAAGGAAGAGCTGTACAACTGGCCCGACGGCCAGCGGCCGCGCGTGTTCGGCAAGTTCGACGAAAAGGACGGCGCCGGCGGCGAATGGTCGGTGCCGATGGGCAACTGGCTGCTGCCCGCGCACTACGAGCTGTCGCCCGCGATCATCGCGAAGGCGATCGCGACGCGCCTCGAGAAGTTCGAGCTGCCGTCCGACGTGCGCGCGCGCATCGCCGCGCGGCTCGCGGTGATCAACGCGAAGGAAATGGCGCTCGCGAAGCCGCACGTGCAGACCGAGCGCAAGCCGTGGTTCTGCTCGGGCTGCCCGCACAACACGTCGACCAACGTGCCGGAAGGCTCGCGTGCGATCGCCGGCATCGGCTGCCACTACATGACCGTGTGGATGGACCGCAACACGAGCACCTTCAGCCAGATGGGCGGCGAAGGCGTGCCGTGGATCGGCCAGGCGCCGTTCACGGACGAGAAGCACGTATTCGCGAACCTCGGCGACGGCACCTATTTCCACTCGGGCCTGCTGGCGGTGCGCGCGGCGATCTCGTCGAAAGCGAACATCACCTACAAGATCCTCTACAACGACGCCGTCGCGATGACGGGCGGCCAGCCGGTCGACGGCGTGCTGACGGTGCCGCAGATCACGCACCAGCTCGCGTCGGAAGGCGCGAAGAAGATCGTGATCGTCACCGACGAGCCGGAGAAGTACGACAGCCAGAAGGCGCTGCTCGCGCCGGGCGTGCCGATCCATCATCGCGACCAGCTCGACGACGTGCAGCGCGAGCTGCGCGAGATCGAAGGCACGACGATCCTGATCTACGACCAGACCTGCGCGACCGAGAAGCGCCGCCGCCGCAAGCGCGGCACGTATCCGGATCCGGCGAAGCGCGTCGTGATCAACGACGCGGTGTGCGAAGGCTGCGGCGACTGCTCGGTGCAGTCGAACTGCCTGTCGGTCGAGCCGCTGGAAACCGAATTCGGCACGAAGCGCCAGATCAACCAGTCGAGCTGCAACAAGGATTTCTCGTGCGTGAAGGGCTTCTGCCCGAGCTTCGTCACGGTCGAGGGCGGCCAGTTGAAGAAGCCGAAAGCCGTGTCGGTCGACGGCAACGCACTGCCGCCCATTCCCGAACCGACGCTGCCGGACATCGACCGCGCATACGGCGTGCTCGTCACGGGCGTCGGCGGCACGGGCGTCGTCACGATCGGCGCGCTGCTCGGGATGGCCGCGCACCTGGAAAACAAGGGCGTGACCGTGCTCGACGTCACCGGCCTCGCGCAGAAGGGCGGCGCCGTGATGAGCCACGTGCAGATCTCGCACGCGCCGACCGACATCCACGCGACGCGGATCGCGATGGGCGAAGCCGACCTCGTGATCGGCTGCGACGCGATCGTCACGGCCGGCGACGAGTGCACGTCGCGGATGCGGCACGACGCGACGCGCGTGGTCGTCAACAGCGCGCAGACGCCGACCGCCGAGTTCATCAAGAACCCGAACTGGGCGTTCCCGGGCCTGTCCGCCGAGAACGACATCCGCGCGGCGGCCGGCGAAGCGGTCGACTTCATCGACGCGAACCGCTTCGCGGTCGCGCTGCTCGGCGACGCGATCTACACGAACCCGTTCGTGCTCGGCTACGCATGGCAGAAAGGCTGGCTGCCGCTCACGCTCGTGTCGCTCGTCCGCGCGATCGAGCTGAATGCGGTATCGGTCGAGAAGAACCGTGCGGCATTCGACTGGGGCCGTCGCGCCGCGTACGACCTGGCGAGCGTGAAGCAGGCCGCGGCCGGCGACGCGCGCCCCGCGCAAGGCGCCACGGTGATCGCGCTGCACACGAAGAAGGCGGTCGACGCACTGATCGCGAAGCGCGTGGAATTCCTCACCGCGTACCAGAACGCCGCGTATGCGGCGCGCTACGCGGCGTTCGTCGACAAGGTGCGCGCCGCCGAGCGTGCACTGGCGGATGGCGACACGGTGCAGGAGCAGCTGACTGAAGCAGTCGCCCGCAACCTGTTCAAGCTGATGGCGTACAAGGAC
This sequence comes from Burkholderia sp. 572, assembly GCF_040545135.1. NCBI lineage: Bacteria > Pseudomonadati > Pseudomonadota > Betaproteobacteria > Burkholderiales > Burkholderiaceae > Burkholderia > Burkholderia sp. 572. The sequence continues at coordinate 13,831 of NZ_JBEPLH010000013.1, forward strand.
GAATACGAGGTCGCGCGGCTGCAGTCCGATCCCGCGTTCCTCGCGCGCCTGTCCGCGCAGTTCGAAGGCGACTGGAAGCTGAAATTCCACCTCGCGCCGCCGCTGTTCGCGAAGACGGACGCACACGGCCACCTGGTGAAGAAAGCGTACGGCCCGTGGATGATGACGGCCTTCCGCTGGCTCGCGAAGGCGAAGTTCCTGCGCGGCACGGGGCTCGACCCGTTCGGCCGCACCGAGGAACGCCGCTCCGAGCGCGCGCTGATCGGCGAGTACGAAGCGCTGATCGACGAAGTGCTGGCCAGGCTGAACGCGGCCAACCGCCCGCTCGCCCTCGAGCTCGCGGCGCTGCCGGACGGCATTCGCGGCTACGGCCACGTGAAGGAGAACAACCTGCGCGCGGTACGCCAGAAGTGGAGCACGCTGCTCGCGAAGTGGCGGGCGCCGGCAGGCGGCCAGTCGCACCAGCAGGTCGCGTGACGGCCGGCCGACGGGCGCGGGCATTCGCGGTTCGAACGCCCGCCCCGGCCGGCGATTCGCAATAAAAAAACGCCACGGAACGCAGGTTCCGTGGCGTTTTTCCTTGCGCCGCGCCTGAAGCGCGGCACACGCGGGCGTGGACTTACTTCGTGTTCACGTTCGCGGCGGCAACGGCCGTCATGTTGATGATCCGGCGCACGGTCGCAGCCGGCGTCAGGATGTGGACCGGCTTCGCCGCGCCGAGCAGGAACGGACCGACCGTCACGCCTTCGCCGCCGACCATCTTCAGCAGGTTGTACGCGATGTTCGCCGCTTCGACGTTCGGCATGATCAGCAGGTTCGCTTCGCCCGACAGCGTCGTGCCGGGGAACGCCTGCTTGCGGATCATTTCCGACAGCGCCGCGTCGCCGTGCATTTCGCCGTCGACTTCCAGGTTCGGCGCACGTTCGACGATCAGCTTGCGGGCCTCGCCCATCCGGCGCGACGACGCCGACGGCGCGCTGCCGAAGTTCGAGTTCGACAGCAGCGCGGCCTTCGGCGTGATGCCGAAGCGCTCGATCTCGGCCGCGGCCTGGATCGTCATGTCGGCGAGCTGTTCGGCGCTCGGCAGCTCGTTCACGTACGTGTCGCACACGAACAGGTTGCGGCCCGGCAGCATCAGCAGGTTCATCGCGGCGAAGTGCTCGGCGCCCTTCGCGCGGCCCAGCACCTGCTCGATGAACTTCAGGTGGCTGTGGAACGTGTCGATCATCCCGCAGATCATCCCGTCCGCATCGCCCAGGTGCACGAGCATCGTGCCGATCAGCGTGTTGAACTTGCGCATCGCGGCCTTCGCGACTTCCGGCGTCACGCCGTCGCGCGCGCCGATCTCCTGATACGCCTGCCAGTAGCGGTGGTAGCGCGCATCGTCTTCCGGATCGACGATTTCGAAATCGGTGCCGGCCTTGAGCTTCGAGCCGATCTTCTGCAGGCGCATGTCGACGACCGACGGACGGCCGATGATGATCGGCTTCGCGATCTTTTCCTGCAGCACGAACTGCGCGGCGCGCAGCACGCGCTCGTCTTCACCTTCGGCGAACACGATGCGCGCCTGCTTCTGCTTCGCGGTCGCGAACACTGGGCGCATCACCATGCCAGTGCGGTAGACGGTCGCGCCGAGCTGCTCGCGGTAGGCGTCCATGTCCTGGATCGGACGCGTGGCGACGCCCGAATCCATCGCGGCTTGCGCGACGGCCGGCGCGATCTTGATGATCAGGCGCGGATCGAACGGCTTCGGAATCAGGTAGTCCGGCCCGAATTCGAGCGAGTGGCCTTCATACGCCTTCGCGACTTCCTCGCTCTGGTCGGTTTCTTCCGCCAGTTCGGCGATCGCGCGCACGCACGCGAGCTTCATTTCTTCCGTGATCGTCGTCGCGCCGACGTCGAGCGCACCGCGGAAGATGAACGGGAAGCACAGCACGTTGTTGACCTGGTTCGGGTAGTCCGAACGGCCGGTCGCGACGATCGCGTCCGGGCGCACGGCCTTCGCGTCTTCCGGGCGGATTTCCGGTTCCGGGTTCGCGAGCGCCAGGATCAGCGGCTTGTCGCCCATCGTCTTGACCATGTCCTGCTTCAGCACGCCCGCGCTCGAGCAGCCGAGGAACACGTCCGCGCCGACGATCGCGTCGGCGAGCGTGCGTGCGTCGGTGGTCGCCGCATAGCGCTGCTTCGACGGATCGAGATTGCCGCGCCCTTCGTAGATCACGCCCTTCGAATCGGCGACGAGGATGTTCGACTTCGTCAGGCCGAGATTGACCAGCAGGTCCAGACACGCGATCGCCGCGGCGCCCGCGCCCGAGCACACGAGCTTCACTTCGGCGAGCTTCTTGCCGACGACCTTCAGGCCGTTCAGGATCGCGGCCGACGCGATGATCGCGGTGCCGTGCTGATCGTCGTGGAATACAGGGATCTTCATGCGCTCGCGCAGCTTCTGCTCGATGTAGAAGCATTCCGGCGCCTTGATGTCCTCGAGGTTGATGCCGCCGAGCGTCGGCTCGAGCATCGCGATCGCCTCGACGAGCTTGTCGGGGTCGGATTCCGACAGTTCGATGTCGAACACGTCGATGCCCGCGAATTTCTTGAAGAGGCAGCCCTTGCCTTCCATCACCGGCTTCGCGGCCAGCGGGCCGATGTTGCCGAGGCCCAGCACGGCCGTACCGTTCGTGATGACGCCGACGAGGTTGCCGCGCGACGTGTACTTCTGCGCATCGAGCGGATCGGCGTGGATCGCTTCGCACGCAGCGGCGACGCCCGGCGAATACGCGAGCGACAGGTCGAGCTGGTTCGACAGCGGCTTGGTCGGGGTGACCGAAATCTTGCCGGGTTTCGGATTCTGGTGATAGGCGAGTGCCGCCTGCTTCAGTTGTTCGTCCATGATTGACCTGCGAGAGACATGCGAAATATTGACGGTTCAGTACACAGCACCTTGGGCCGCGTCTGCTTGAATCGAGGGGATGGTCGACTGCGAGACGGCACGCAGCGCGCCGGGTCGGCACGCCATCGAACCTTGGCGGATGGCAAGAGGAAAGTACAAAGTACTGAACGATTTCTAAGGGTCGCCTAGTGTACACCCCCTAAATGACCTCCGTTGGTGCAGCGCCGCATCCTCCGCATCAGCGCGAGCGGTCCCGCCCCGTTTGTTTCGCCGGTGGTGAGCCGAGCGGCGAACCCGCGTGAATTCCGCCGAAAACCGGCCTGAATCGGGTAAAATAGCCGGCTACGCGCGCAGCGATGCGATTGGCCCTCCGATCGCGCCCCGGCCCCCAGGGCAGGTTCCCCTTGCTGCGCCACCGGGCCCGCGCCCGCTCTTCGCTCATCACCCAAGGAATGCCCATGACAGGCTACGATCGTCAGTCGATCTCGGATACGACCGCCAAAATCCTGCTCGAAGTGCAGGCAGTGCACTTCAACGCAGAAAAACCGTTCATCTTCACGTCCGGCTGGGCAAGCCCCGTCTATATCGACTGCCGCAAGCTGATTTCGTATCCGCGCGTGCGCCGCGCGCTGATGGAAATGGCAGAAACGACGATCACGCGCGACATCGGCTTCGAGCAGATCGACGCGGTGGCGGGCGGCGAGACGGCCGGCATCCCGTTCGCGGCATGGATCGCGGACCGGATGATGGTGCCGATGCAGTACGTGCGCAAGAAGCCGAAGGGTTTCGGCCGCAACGCGCAGATCGAAGGCCATCTGGAAGAAGGCTCGCGCGTGCTGCTCGTGGAAGACCTGACGACCGACAGCCGCAGCAAGATCAACTTCGTCAACGCGCTGCGCACCGCGGGCGCGACCGTAAACCACTGCTTCGTGCTGTTCCACTACGACATCTTCAAGGAAAGCGTGTCGGTCCTGAAGGACATCGACGTCGACCTGCACGCGCTCGCCACGTGGTGGGACGTGCTGCGCGTCGCGAAGGCTTCGGGCTACTTCGAGACGAAGACGCTCGACGAAGTCGAGAAATTCCTGCACGCACCGGCCGAGTGGTCGGCGGCGCACGGCGGCGCGACGGCCCCGAAGGAATGACGCCGCGCCGGCCCGCAGGCCGGCGTCCTGGCTGAACAAGCCGCCCGCTTCATCGCGGGCGGTTTTTTTGTCCGCCGATTCGCGCAGCAAACGATCGCGACCATGGGTCGCGGCGTGCATCGCTCATCGAACCCTAATGCTAGACTTGATCCATCGTCGCCATCAGCTGCGCGGGCAACGCACAACGCCAACAACGCCGGAAGCATCGATCCGGCCCACGTGACGGGAGAAGCGCCATATGCGTGTGGATCGCCGGATCACTCCGCCTGCGCCATCGGGTCGCCCGTCGCCGTTCCTTGCCGCCCTCCTCGCTCTCTTCGCCCACCTCGTCCTCCTTTATGCCGCCGCGTTCGCCGCCGTGCCCGCGCATGCAGAAGGCGCGTTCACCGTGACGAGCGACGACCTCACGCCGGGCGGGCGCGTCCGTGCCGCGAACGTGTTCGACCGCGGCGACTGCAAGGGTGGCAACCACTCGCCGCAGCTCGCCTGGCACAACCCGCCGCCCGGCACGCGCGGCTACGCGGTCACGATCTTCGATCCCGACGCGCCGGGGCACGGCTGGTGGCACTGGGCCGTGGCGGGCATTCCCGCGACAGTCACGAGCCTGCCCGCCGACGCGAGCGCATCCGGCTTCCTGCGGCGCATCGGTGCAAGCGAAGCGCGCAACGACTTCGGAATCGACGGTTACGGCGGCCCGTGCCCGCCGCCCGGCAAGCCGCACCGCTACGTGGTCACCGTCTACGCGCTGAAGGGTGACGACCTGCGCGTCGCGCAGGGGCGCCCCGCGCCGATGTTCGAGCACGAGATCGGCACGCTGGCGATCGGCACCGCGCAACTCACGGTCAACTACGGGCAATAACGGGTGACGGGTGACGGGCACCCGGCGGCGGGCATCGCCCCCTGCCGCGCGCCGCCGCGATTGCCTGCCGCCGCGCACTGGCGTACTCCGGGCGTATTCCGCGCCCGCGTGTTTTCGCGTCATTTCGGCTTGCTAGACTCGTCGTCACCGGTCGCGGCGCCACGCCGCGCATCCGTCGCGTCGCCGGCCGGCGACGCGTGACCCGGCGTGCCGCAACGGCCGCCGTTCCCGTTCCTTTCCGGAGAACGCCTCATGTCGAACATCGTCATCGTCTATCACAGCGGCTACGGTCACACGCAGAAACTGGCCGAGGCCGTTCACGCGGGCGCGCAGGACGCCGGCGCGACCGTGCGCCTGCTCGCGGTCGGCGACGTCGACGACGCGGGCTGGGCCGCGCTCGACGCGGCCGACGCGATCGTCTTCGGGGCACCGACCTACATGGGCGGCCCGTCGGCGCAGTTCAAGCAATTCGCCGATGCAACGTCGAAAGCGTGGTTCACGCAGAAATGGAAGGACAAGATCGCCGCGGGCTTCACGAACTCCGCGACCATGAACGGCGACAAGTTCTCGACGATTCAATACTTCGTCACGCTGTCGATGCAGCATGGGATGGTGTGGGTCGGCACGAGCCTGATGCCGGCCAACTCGAAGGCGGCCACGCGCAACGACATCAACTACCTGGGCGGCTCGACGGGCCTGCTCGCGCAGTCGCCGGCCGATGCGACGCCCGACGAAGGCCCGCTGCCGGGCGACCTCGAAACCGGGAAGGCATTCGGCCGGCGGGTCGCCGAAGCGACGGCCCGCTGGGTCGCCGGCCGCGGCTGAGCACGCGCCGGCGAGCGCGCCGGTGTGCGTCAAAGGGACACAAGACGGCCCGCCGGCCGTCTTTTTTTTCGACCCGCGCGATGCAGGCCCGCCGGATGACGTCTTAAAATGGCGGATTCAGGGCGCGGGCCCCGTTTCATTCAGTGAGAGCGAAATGAGCACCAAAGTTTTTGTCGACGGCCAGGAAGGCACGACCGGCCTCAAGATCTTCGAATACCTGTCGGCACGCAGCGACATCGAGATCCTGCGCATCGATGAAGCGAAGCGCAAGGACGTCGAAGAGCGCCGCCGCCTGATCAACGCGTCGGACGTCACGTTCCTGTGCCTGCCGGATGTCGCGTCGCGCGAATCGGCGTCGCTCGTCGAGAACCCGAACACGACGCTGATCGACGCGAGCACCGCGTTCCGCACCAGCGCCGACTGGGCCTACGGCCTGCCGGAACTGACCCGCGCGCAGCGCGATAAGATTCGCACGTCGAAGCGCATCGCGGTGCCGGGCTGCCATGCATCGGCCTTCGTGCTCGCGATGCGTCCGCTCGTCGATGCGGGCATCGTCGCACCGACGTTCGCCGCGCACAGCTACTCGATCACCGGCTACAGCGGCGGCGGCAAGTCGATGATCGCCGACTACGAAAGCGCGGCGCCGGGCGGCAAACTCGCGAGCCCGCGCCCGTACGCGCTCGGCCTCACGCACAAGCACCTGCCGGAAATGGCCGCGCACACGGGCCTCGCGAACCCGCCGATCTTCACGCCGATCGTCGGCCCGTTCCTGAAGGGCCTCGCGGTGACGACCTACTTCACGCCCGGGCAGCTCGCGAAACGCGCGACGCCGCAGGACGTGCAGCGCGTGTTCGCCGAGTACTACGCGGACGAAGCCTTCGTGCGCGTCGCGCCGTTCGATGCGGACGCGAACCTCGACGGCGGCTTCTTCGACGTGCAGGCGAACAACGACACGAACCGTGTCGACCTGTTCGTGTTCGGCAACGAAGAGCGCTTCGTCACGGTCGCGCGCCTCGACAACCTCGGCAAGGGCGCATCGGGCGCCGCAATCCAGTGCATGAACCTGAACATCGGCGCGGCCGAGGATGCGGGTCTCAAACGCTGATTCAACATCGCATGCAATGCAAAGCCGGCCACTGGCCGGCTTTTTATTTACCGGTATCACGCAATATATAAAAAAATTACCGATCGCGCATTTACAAATATTTACAAGCTTTCGATTGCGCGATTACCAGTGAATTAATTCCACCCCCTCTTTATCCAGTCAATCCCGAATAGGGATAAACCGGATACCGACCGCTTTAAACGCTGCCGTTATACGTAGGAAGGCTCTTCGCCGGCCTGTCCGGCGTCGCACATTCCCCTCTCCGGCAGCTTCAGGCAGCCTGTCGCACGTTTTAATTCTTACTGAATACCGTGTCAGACAAGGATTCAAAACACGATGCCCGTTTCAATCGCCTTTTTTAGACGGGTTCATCAATTGACAGCAAAAATCCAGGCAGCGACATTAGCTCGCACAATTAAACGATTGGAGACAGCGGCATGTCGCACGCCTTATCGAAGGGGGTGGCAACGGCCTTTGCCATTGCCCCTTTCCTGGTTGCATGTGGTGGGGGGGACGGCGGCGCACCCGCGCCGATCAATGCGCCCCAATGTTCCGGATCGAGCTGCGGCACGCAAGGGCCGCCGCCTTCGCAGCCCGTCAACGGCGCGCTGTGCCCGGCCAACGCGGACATCGTGAAGAGCACGTACCTCGGCGGCGCCGGTAGCGGCGAGATCGTCAGCGTCAACATCGACGCCGTGGCGATGACCTACACGCTCAAGTGGCTCGAATCGCCGATTCCGCTCGCGACCGGCACGGTCACGCCGAGCCGCGCCGGCACGACGATCACCGGTGCGGTCATGCACCCGCCGACCGGCACGCTGCCAACCGCCGAGCAGACGCGCTGCGCGTTCATCCTCACGCCGGGCACGGGCAAGGCGCCGGGCGGCGCCACGTACTCGACGGCCGCCGACTTCAACCGGGCGAACCCGCCGATGCTGCTGGTCGGCATGGGCGTCGCGGGCGGCGGCATTCCCGGCGCGACGATCCAGTACGACGGGCTGACGATCGCCATCGGCCCGATCGTGGTGGCAAAGGACGTCGGCAAGGTGCCGAACCGTCACTTCGACTTCTATCCGTTCCTCGGCTTCGCGAACACGACGACCGACCTGTCGAAGCTGCCGGGCACGTACAACGCGCTGATCTACCACCTGGTGCCGTCGGGCGACTACGCGACGAAAGGCACGAACTCGAGCGAGACGTTCGATGCGAACGGCGCGTGCACGTCGAGCGGCGCGGGCGGCTGCCAGACGACCGGCGACCCGTGGAAGACGAGCGCGAACGGCGGCTACTTCGACAGCACGAAGGCGCCGCAGACGCTGCCGCAGACGCAATTGCCGATCGTCGGCGCGACCGGCAAGTCGGCCACCGCGCATATGGTGATCGGCCAGCTCAACGGCGCGACGGTGCCGGTGATCGTGCGTACGGGCAACGTGAACCTCGGCACGCCGCCGCTGCATACCGACGCGCAGGTCGACGACGAATCGGGCATCGCGGTGCTCGGTGCGGCAACGGCGATCCAGTCGGGCGCGATCGACGGCGGCTACGCGGGCGCGGACTCGAACTTCAAGTACACGGCGGCCCTGATCCGCGGCAGCAACGCGTCGTTCATCAACCCGAGCACGCAGGTCGAGGAAGACGGCTTCTCGCTCGACTACGGCCAGGCGACGCCGGGCCTGCTGAACGCGACGACGACGCCGAAGCCGCCGCCCGGCACGAACTACCCGTCCGCAACTGGCGTCGTGATCGCGACGGGCGGGCTGTACGCGGCGCTGATCCAGGGCACGGTGAACGGCGGCGTCACGTCGACGTCGGCGAACTCGACGACTTCGTCGACACCGTACTTCGGCGTGGGCGCGCAGATCAGCAAGTAGCGGACGAGGACGCGACGGCGGGCTGGCCGCCGTCGCGTGACGCACGAGCGCGCGGCACGGCGCAAGCAGGACGAGCACAAGCAACAGAAGCGGCCGACAGGGAGCTGGCCGCCGCACAAGACAAATCTGGAGGAGCAACATGAAGCGCAACCTCATTCTGGCGGCGGCCCTTGCCGCCCCCCTTCTTTCTGCCTGCGGCGGCAGCGGCAGCGGCGGCGACAATCCGCCCCCGCTCGTCGAAGACCGGCTCTGCCCTGCCTCGCTCGACTACACCACCGTGTTTACGGGCGGCGCGGGCAGCGGCGAGCTCGCCAAGGTCCAGCTCGACACGACCAAGATGACCTGGCAGGTCACCTATGTCGAATCGCCGGTTCCGCAAACGACCGGCACCGTCGTGCCGACCCGCGCGGGCACCGTCGACAGCGGCACGCTCACGCAGGAAACGCTGCTGCCGACCAACAAGCTGAACCAGTGCGCATTCCGCCTGAACGGCGCGAGCCTCGATCCGTCGCGCCCGGCGCGCATCTTCGTCGGCATGGGCGTCGCGGGCGGCACGATTCCCGGCAAGGAGATCCAGTTCAACGGCGTGCTCGGCCAGGCCGCGGTGCCCGACACGAAATTCCCGTACTACCCGTTCATCGGCTTCTCGTCGATCGAAACCGACATCACGAAGGTGGCGGGCACGTACAGTCACACGGGCTTCGGTGAAGTGCCGTCGCAGAACTTCGCGCCGGCATCGATCGACGCGAAGGTGACGATCAACGCCGACGGCACCTGGACCAAGTGCGACTCGACCGGCCAGTTCGCCGGCGGCGCGTGCACGCAGCGAGGCACGAACTTCGTGCAGTCGGCGGACGGCAGCGGCGCATTCCAGTCGAACAACTATGCGAGCCAGCTGAAACCGACGCTGTCGACGACGCCGCAGGGCAAGGCCTTCATGATCGTCGGCAAGCTGCGCAACCAGCTCGTGCCGATCCTCGTGCGCACCGGGGTGGCGAACCCGAACCCGACGCCCGACAGCAACGGAGTGCCGGGCCTCACCGCCGACGACGAATCGAGCATCTCGATCCTCGCGCCGCAGACGGCCATCGCGGCCGGTTCGCAGAACGGTGAATACATCGGCGTCGACAGCCAGTTCGATTACCGGACCACCGCGCTGATCGACAAGCAGGCCACGCTGCTCGATCCGTTCCAGCCGTCGCAGGCATCGCTCGCGACCGCGCTCGACCTGGACTACACGCAGAAGGTGCCGGGCACGGTCACGACAATCCACACGGGTTCGGGCAGCACGTCGCCGACCGGCAAGTTCATCTTCTCGGGCGGCGTGTTCGGTTTCCTCGACAACGCGGGATCGACGCCGTATTTCACGATCGGCGCATTCGTCCAGTAAGCGGAGGGAAATGCCGTGATGAAGAAAACCCTTCTCTGCGCGGCGGCCGGCGCCGCCGTGCTGGCGCCGCTCGCGGCGCACGCGCAGAGCGCCGGCAGCAACGTCGTCACGCTGGGCTGGTTCCACGTGATGCCGCAGCAGAGCAGCACGCCGATGACGACCAACGTCGCACCGACACCGATCAACACGCCGCTGCGGCTGCCGCCGTCGTTCACGTCGCCGGGCACCGGGCTGCACACGAGCGGCGCCGACACCGTCGGCCTGACGGTCAGCCACTTCCTGACCGACCACATCGCGGTCACGTCGGTGGCCGGCGTGCCGCCGGTGTTCAAGGTGTCGGGCCAGGGCACGATCAGGCCGCCCGGCCCGGCCGGCGCGCTCGGCACGCAGAACATCGGGCTCGCGTCGGTCAACCCGATCGTGAAGAGCGTGCGGCAGTGGAGCCCGGCCGTGCTGCTGCAGTACTACTTCGGGCAGGCCACGGCGAAGTTCCGGCCGTTCCTCGGCCTCGGCGTGTCGTACAACTGGTTCAGCGACCTTCAGCTCAACACGAACTTCATCAAGCAGACCCAGGACAACCTCGGCGCGATTCTCGCGGCGGGCGCGGGCAAGCCGGGTACGACATCGGTGGAGGCGAAGGCGTCGTCGTCATGGCAGCCGGTGTTCAACGCCGGCCTGCAGTACAACATGACCGAGCATTTCGGGCTGATCGCGTCGGTGACGTACATCCCGCTGAAGACGACGTCGACGGTGACGATCAAGGCGGCCGACGGCACGGTGCTCTCGGAATCGAAATCGGACCTGAAGGCTGACCCGATCATCAGCTACGTCGGGATGACGTACAAGTTCTGAGCGCCGCGACGGACGACGCATGGCATGCCGCGGAAAATCGCAGGCAAAAAAAAGCCCGCCTAAGAGGCGGGCTGAATCCATATCAGAGGAGACATGGAGGAGACAGGTGCAATTCTAGCGAATCGGTTTCCGCAATGCAACATTTCCGTAGAGAAAATACGGACTTTCCCTCGAATGCCGACTCTAGATCGCCTTCACTGCATCTGACCCCACCCTGTTTTCCCGGTCGAGCACTTCGCCGAGCGCATCGCGCAGCAGCGCGACGGGCCGCACCAGCCGGCCCGGCAGCGCGCCGTGCACGATCCACACGTTGATCCGCGTCTCGAGTCCCGCCGTTTCCACCACCCTCAGCGCGTCGCGGTGCGCGCTGCGCGCCAGCGCGTTCGGCGCGGCGATGCCGATGCCCGCGCCGCGCGCGACGAGCGACAGCTGCAGCTCCGAGCCGAATGCCTCGACCGCGACGTCGAACGGCAGCCCGGCCGCGCCGAGCGTGCGGCTCAGCGCCGAACGCATCCCGCAGCCGTCCTGGCTCAGCACCCACGGAAAACGCGACAGCATGTCGATCGACAACGGGCCGTCGGGCAGCGGAAAGTCGCGCGCGGCGACGAGCACCGTCGGCTGGGTGCCGAGCAGCGTCGACGTGAACGTATCGGGCAGTACCGAACTCGCCGGCACCATCACGGCCGCGACGTCGAGCGTGCCGCGCTCGACGCCCTGCATCAGCGCCGGCGACCAGCCGGCCGTCACGCGCAGCGTGAGGCGCCCGAACGCGTCGCGCAGCCGGTCGATCGGCTGCTCGAGCGCCAGCTCGGACAGGAACGGCGGCACGCCGATGCGCAGCTCGCCGGACGGCTCGCTGTCCGGCGCGCCCGCCGCCATCAGCTCGTCGACCGCGCCCAGCACGTTGCGCGCGAGCGCGTAGACGTCGCGCCCGGCGGCAGTCGGCTTCAGTGGCTTGCTTTGCCGTTCGAGCAGCGACATGCCGAGCAGCGTTTCGAGATTCTGCACGCGCCGCGTCAGGCCCGGCTGCGTCAGGTGGAGCTTCGCGGCCGCGGCGACCATCGACCCGCTGTCGACCACCGCGACGAACGCCTGGAGATCACGCGTATTCAAAACAAACTCGCATAATCATGTTAGAGATATTTCAATTGTCGCATAAACATCAGACACCTACGATGGGGACTCCTTCGACTCACTCGCCAGGCTTCCGATGAACTGCCCCGCCAACCCTTGCCCCGCCGCCGTCCGCATGCCCGAAAGCACGCCCGCCGGCACGCCGCCCGCGTTGAGCGCGGGCATGACGCTGTTCTTCGCCGCGACGGTCGGCGTGATCGTGATGGACCTGTTCGCCGCGCAACCGCTGACGGGCCCGATCAGCGCCGATCTGCATCTGCCGCCCGGCCTTGCCGGCCTCGTCGCGATGTTGCCGCAGCTCGGCTACGCGGCCGGGCTCGTACTGCTCGTGCCGCTCGTCGACCTGCTCGAGAACCGCCGCCTGATCGTCGCGACGCTGGCCGCATGCGCGGCTGCACTCGCGCTGCCCGCATTCACGCGCTCGGGCACCGTGTTCCTGCTCGCCACCCTCGTGGCCGGTGGCGCATCGAGCGTGATCCAGATGCTCGTGCCGATGGCCGCGTCGATGGCGCCCGAGGCGCAGCGCGGCCGCGCGGTCGGCAACGTGATGAGCGGGCTGATGCTCGGCATCCTGCTGTCGCGGCCGCTCGCGAGCCTGATCGCGGGCTCGGCAGGCTGGCGTGGCTTCTATCTGCTGGCCGCGCTTGCGAACGCTGCAATCGCCGTCGTGCTGGCCCTGTGCCTGCCGTCGCGCACGCCGTCGATCACGGCCGGCTACCGCGCGCTGCTCGCGTCGATGGGGCACCTGCTGGCCGACGAGCCGGTGCTGCGCCGGCATGCGCTGTCGGCCGCGCTCGCGATGGCCGCGTTCAGCGCATTCTGGACCGCGGTCGGGCTGCGGCTCGCGCAGCCGCCGTTCGGCCTCGACCTGCACGGGATCGCATGGTTCGCGTTCGCCGGCGCGAGCGGCGCGATCGTCACGCCGCTCGCGGGCCGCGCCGGCGACCGCGGTCACGGGCCGGCCGCGCAGCGGATCGCGCACGGCACGATGCTCGTGGCGCTCGCCCTGCTCGGGATCGCGGGTGCGGGCTGGTTCGGCTTCGACGCGCACGCGCATCGCGGCCTCGCGCTCGCGCTGCTGGCCGGCGGCGCGGCGCTGCTCGACGCGGGCGTGATCGTCGACCAGACGATCGGCCGCCGCGCGATCAACCTGCTGAACCCGGCCGCACGCGGCCGCCTGAACGGGCTGTTCGTCGGGCTGTTCTTCATCGGCGGCGCGCTCGGCGCGGCGCTCGCAGGCAGTGCGTGGGCGTGGGGCGGGTGGAGCGCGGTGTGCGGCGTCGGGTTCGCGTTCGCCGGCGCGGCCGCCGTCTTCGGGCGCTCGGCCGGACGCGGCGCCGGCACAGCGGCGTTGACTCGCCCGCGCGCGTGAAGCGAGCCCCAAAAAGCGGAACGCCCCGCCCTCTCACGAGGGACGGGGCGTTCGGCGCACCGGTGTCGGATCGAAATCAGTGACGGACCAGCGCCATCATCGCACCGAAGCCGACGAACAGCCCGCCCGTCAGCCGGTTGAAGATCTTCGCAACGCTCTGGCTCTTCAGCGTCGCGCCGATGCGCGTGCCGAACGACGCGTAGACGAGATACCAGCTCACCTCGATCACCGCGAACGTGACGACGAGAATGCCGAATTGCGGCAGCGTCGGCTCGGCCGCGTTGATGAACTGCGGCAGCAGCGCGGCCGCGAACAGGATCGCCTTCGGGTTGCTGCCCGCGACCAGGAAACCGTTGCGGAACAGCACTCCGCGCGATCCCGGCGTGGCCTGGCGCGACACGGTTTCGACGTCGGCGGCAGGCTGCTCGTCGTCCACGCGTGCGCGCCATGCCTTCACGCCGAGGTAGATCAGGTAGGCCGCGCCCGCGAAGCGCAACGTGTTGAACATCGCCGGCCAAGCCTCGAGCACGGCTCCGAGGCCCGCCGCCGACACCGACAGCATCAGCACCAGCGCGGAGAGGCAGCCTGCCATCGTCCATGCCGAACGCCGCAGCCCGTGGCGCGCGCCGTGCGTCATCACCAGCAGCATGTTCGGGCCCGGAATCGCCGACACGACGAACACCGTCGCCACGAAAAGCCACCACGTATGCAAGTTCATGAACGCCTCTGCCTCGATGCAAGGAAAACGAAACGTCGATTATGCCGGTGCGCCCGACTTCTGTCGCGGGGCGGATCAGCGGCCCGCGCGGCGCAGCGCGACTTCGCCGAGCACCGCGAAATCCTGTTCGCCGCCGCCGTGCGCAAGCGCGTCGAGCAGGTTGTCGCGCACGACGCTCGCCACCGGCAGCGGCACCGACACGGCGTCGCCGGCTTCCAGCGCCAGGCGAACGTCCTTCAGCCCGAGGCGCGCCTTGAAGCGCGCAGGCTCGTAGCGCCGCTCGGCGATCATCGAGCCGTAACCCTCGTAGACGGGCCCCGGAAACACGCTGCCGGTGATCACGTCGAGGAAGTCGCGCATCGCGACGCCGTGCGCGCCCAGCAGCGCGGACGCCTCGCCGAGCGTCTCGATCGCCGACGCGAGCGTGAAGTTCGCGGCGATCTTCGCGACGTTCGCGTGCTGCGGCAGCGAACCGAACCGCCAGGTCTTCTGGCCGATCGCGTCGAACAGCGGCTGCACGCGGTCGATCGCCTCGGCCGGGCCGCCCGCCATGATCGTCAGGCGCGCGGCGGCCGCGACATCGGGGCGCCCCATCACCGGCGCGGCGACGTAATGGATGCCGCGCGACGCATGCGCGTGCGCGAGCGATTCGGCCAGCGCGACCGACACGGTCGCCATGTTGACGTGGATCAGCCCGCGCGGCGCCTGCGCGAGCAGCGCATCGTCGAAGATCTCGCGCGCGGCGGCATCGTCGGCCAGCATCGAGAACACCGCGTCGCCGCGAAACGCGTCGGCCGGCGTGTCGACGATCTGCGCGCCGACCGCGGCCAGCGGCTCGGCGCGCTCGCGCGACCGGTTCCAGACCCGCACCGTGTGTCCGGCCTTCAGCAGGTTCGTCGCGATTGCCTGCCCCATTTCGCCCAACCCGATAAATCCGAGATCCATTTCCCGCTCCTTCGCTCCGTGAAGCGGGGAGTTAAACACAGATGCGGGGTGCCTGCAGGGCACGCGGCCGGCCATGCGCGGTGCCATACTGCGCGCATGGCGATCGCGACCTTCCGCTTCCACGACGAACTGAACGCGTTTCTCCCGCGCGCGCAGCGCGACCGCGCGTTCGGGCACGCCTGCGCGCGCGACGCGACGGTGAAGCACGCGATCGAGGCGCTCGGCGTCCCGCATACCGAAATCGGCCGGCTGTGCATCAACGACGCGCCGGCCGCGCTCGACCGGCCGCTCGACGACGGCGACCGGGTCGAAGCCTTTCCGGAGCGCGCGCAACCGGCAGCCCGCGGAGTCGCCGCGCCGCCACCGGGGCCATGGCGCTTCGTCGCCGACGCGCATCTCGGCGGCCTCGCGCAACTGCTGCGCCTCGCGGGCTTCGACACCTGCTACGACAACCACTACCGCGACGACGAACTGGCGGCGCTCGCCGCGCGCGAGGGCCGGATCGTGCTGACCCGCGACCGCGAGCTGCTCAAGCGGCGTGCGGTCGAGCGCGGCTGCTACCTGCACGCGCTGCAGCCGGCCGACCAGCTGCGCGAACTGTTCGAGCGGCTCGATCTCGCGCCGCACATGCACCCGTTCCGGCTATGCCTGCGCTGCAACGCCCCGCTGCATCCGCTCGACGCGGCCGCCGCCGCGCCGCGCGTGCCGGCCGGCGTCCGGCAGCGGCACCGGCGCTTCGCCGCGTGCGACGTGTGCCGGCGCGTGTTCTGGGAAGGCTCGCACTGGCGGCGCATGCGCACGGTGGTCGACGCGATGCGCGCGCCGCCGCCCGTCCGGCTCGACGAACCGGGCGAATCGGGCGAATCGGGCGCCTGAAAAAACAAAACCCCGCATGCCGGAGCATGCGGGGTTGGCCGACCGATGACCGGCAACGCCGGCCGTGGCGGCGAGCCGCTCAGTTCTGCGTGCCTGCGTCGTTCGTGCCGGCGGCCGATGCGGCTGCAGCCTTCGCCTGGCCCTTCTTCGAACCGTGGTGCTTCAGCTGGTGCTTCGGCTTGCTGTGATCCTTCTTGGCGGGTGCGGCAGCCGACGTGTCGCCTGCCGGTGCCGATGCTGCTTCCTGTGCGAATGCCGAAACCGATGCGAGCGCGAATGCTGCAGCGATGATCGAAGCGAGCGTCTTCTTCATTGTTCTTCCTTTAGCGGAGAAAAAATCAAACGTACCGGTAAGTAAAGATGCGAGGCATTCGCATCGGAGCCCCAGGCCGCGAGGCCGGCTTCCGCCGTTCCGTCGCGACAAAACCTGACGCACTGGTTCCATAACGCACCGCATTCGCGGCGAGTTGACACGTTGCTTGCACCCTTCGGGTTTCCCCGGAGGCGTACCCGTATTTCCCTGTCCGTGACCGGTTCGGCCGCCGCCGCCGCCGCGCCGCAAACGCGCTCGCACGCCGCCGGGGCGACGCTTATACTGGCGTCCATCCGTCCCTTTCCCCGGAAACCGGATCGCGGCCGGCCCCAATACCCATACGGGGCCGCCGCCGTCTCGAGGCGCTCAAATTGCCCGATCACAATCTGGACAAACTGAAGATCGACCGGCGTCCGCTCGCATCGGCGCCCCGCCCGCGCCGGTGGCCCCGCTATGCGGCCGCCGCCGCGATCGTCATCGTCGCGATCGCCGCCGGCCTCGCGCTGACCGGCCGGCCGGCCGTCGATACCACCACCGTCACGTCCGCCTACCCGTACCAGAACGACACGCAGCTCAATGCGACCGGCTACGTCGTGCCGCAGCGCAAGGCCGCAGTCGCGTCGAAGGGCCAGGGGCGCGTCGAATGGCTCGGCGTGCTGGAAGGCACGCGCGTGAAGAAGGACGAAATCATCGCGCGGCTCGAAAGCCGCGACGTCGAGGCGTCGCTCTCGCAGGCGCTCGCCCAGGTGAAGGTCGCCCGCGCGAACCTCGGCGTGCAGCAGGCCGAGCTGAAGGACGCCGAAATCGCGTTCCGCCGCACCGCGGCGCTCGCGCCGAAGGGCGCCGTGCCGGCCGCGCAGCTCGACATCGACACGGCCCGCGTGAACAAGGCGCGCGCATCGCTCAGCAGCGACCAGGCCGCGATCGCGTCCGCCGAGGCCAACGCGCAGGCCGCGCAGGTCGCGGTCGACCAGACGGTGATCCGCGCGCCGTTCGACGGCATCGTGCTCGCAAAACACGCGAACGTCGGCGACAACATCACGCCGTTCTCGTCCGCGTCGGACAGCAAGGGCGCGGTCGTGACGATCGCCGACATGGACACGCTCGAGGTCGAGGCCGACGTCGCCGAATCGAACATCGCGAAGATCCGCGCCGAGCAGCCGTGCGAGATCCAGCTCGACGCGCTGCCCGACATGCGCTTCGCGGGCCGCGTGTCGCGCATCGTGCCGACCGTCGACCGCTCGAAGGCCACCGTGCTCGTGAAGGTGCGCTTCGTCGACCGCGACGAGCGCGTGCTGCCCGACATGAGCGCGAAGATCGCGTTCCTGTCGAAGCCGGTGTCGGCGCAGGACCGGCAGCCCGTGACGGCCGTGCAGGCGAGCGCGGTGGTCGAGCGCGACGGCCGGCCGGTCGTGTTCGTCGTGAAGGACGACGTCGTGCATGCAACGGCCGTGACCGCCGGCATGCGGATCGGCGAGCTCGTCGCGATCCGCGGCGTGAAGCCCGGCGACACGGTCGTGCTCGCGCCGGGCACGAAGCTGAAGGACGGCGCGAAAGTGACCGTCGCGAAGAAGTAGCGCACGCGTGAACGACGCCCCGCCGCCCCTCGTCGAGCTCAGCCACGTCGCGAAGTCGTACCGGCGCGGCAACCAGATCGTGCCCGTGCTGACCGACATCACGCTCGACATCGGCGAAGGCGACTTCGTCGCGCTGATGGGGCCGTCCGGCTCCGGCAAGAGCACGCTGCTGAACCTCGTGGCCGGCATCGACCGGCCCGACAGCGGCGAGCTGCGCGTGGGCGGGCTCGACATCTCGCTGCTCGCGGAGGCGCAACTGGCCGAATGGCGCGCGGCGAACGTCGGCTTCATCTTCCAGTTCTACAACCTGATGCCGGTGCTCACCGCGTTCGAGAACGTCGAGCTGCCGCTGATGCTCACGCACCTGTCGCGCCGCGAGCGGCGCGAGCGCGTCGAGCTCGTGCTCGACATGGTGAACCTCGGCGACCGCACGAGCCACTACCCGTCCGAGCTGTCGGGCGGCCAGCAGCAGCGCGTCGCGATCGCGCGCGCGCTGATCACCGACCCCGTGCTGATCGTCGCCGACGAGCCGACCGGCGACCTCGACCGCGCGTCGGCCACCGACGTGCTCGCGATGCTGCAGCGGATGAACGCCGAGCTCGGCAAGACGATCATCATGGTGACCCACGACGCGCACGCGGCCGGCGCCGCGCGCTCGCTCGTGCACCTGGAAAAAGGGGAGCTGATCGATGGGCACGCCGGCTGACCGGCTGCGGGAGCGCGCGCGATGTACGTGCTGAAGCTGATCGCGCGCAACGCGCTGCGGCACCGGCTGCGCACGCTGCTGACCGTGCTCGGGCTCACCATCGCGGTGCTCGCGTTCGGGCTGCTGCATACGGTGGTCGACGCGTGGTACGCGGGCGCGGCCGCCGCGTCCAGCGGGCGGCTCGTCACGCGCAACGCGATCTCGCTCGTGTTTCCGCTGCCCGTGAGCTACGAGAACCGGATCCGCGGCGTCGAAGGCGTGACGGCCGTGGTCCGCTCGAACTGGTTCGGCGGCATCTACCGCGACCCAAAGAACTTCTTCGCGAGCTTCGCGGTATCGGACAACTACCTCGACCTGTACCCGGAATTCATCGTGCCCGGGCAGCAGCGCGCCGACTACAACCGCGACCGGCGCGGCTGCCTGGTCGGGCGCCAGCTCGCGGATCAGTTCGGCTTCAAGGTCGGCGACGTGATCCCGCTGAAGGGCACGATCTATCCGGGTACGTGGGACTTCGTCGTGCGCGGGATTCTCGACGGCCGCGACGATTCGACGATCACGCGCCAGCTGGTGTTTCACTGGGAATACCTGAACGAGACGGTGCGGCAGCGCACGCCGAAGCAGGCCGACCAGGTCGGCGTATTCGTGCTCGGCGTCGCGAACCCCGACGACGGCGCGGCGATCGCACGCAACGTCGACGCGGTGTTCAGGAACTCGCTCGCCGAGACGCTGACCGAAACCGAGCAGGCGTTCCAGCTCGGCTTCGTCGCGATGTCGAACCAGATCATCGCGGCGATCCGCCTGGTGTCGTACGTGGTGATCCTGATCATCATGGCCGTGATGGCGAACGCGATGGCGATGAGCGCGCGCGAACGCACGGCCGAATACGCGACGCTGAAGGCGCTCGGCTTCGGCCCCGGATTCCTCGCGCTGATCGTGTTCGGCGAATCGGTCGTGATCGCGGTGGCCGGCGGCGGGCTCGGGATCCTCGCGACACCGCCCGCCGCGAGCCTGTTCAAGCAGGCGGCAGGCGGCATCTTCCCGGTGTTCAAGGTGTCGACCGGGACGGTCGCGCTGCAGGCCGTGTGCTCGGTCGCGGTCGGCTTCGCGGCCGCGATCGTGCCGGCGTGGCAGGCGGCGCGCGTGCGTGTGGTCGAAGGCCTGCGGGCGATCGGATAACGACACGCATGGCCATCCCGCTCAACTACATCGCGCGCAACCTGTGGACCCGGCGGCTCACCACCGCGCTGACCGCCGGCGGGATGGCGCTCGTGATCTTCGTGTTCGCGACGGTGCAGATGCTCGACGCGGGGCTCACGAAGACGCTCGTCTCGACCGGCGAACCCGACAACGCGGTGGTGATCCGCAAGGGCGCCGAAACCGAGATCCAGAGCTCGATCGACCATCAGCAGGCCAATGCGCTCGAGATGCACCCGGCCGTCGCGCCCGGCCCCGACGGCCGGCCGCTCGTGTCGAAGGAAGCGGTCGTGCTGATCTCGCTGGTGAAGACGTCGACCGGCAAGCCGTCGAACGTCGTGATCCGCGGCGTGTCGCCGGCCGGCCTCGCGCTGCGCCCGCACGTGACACTCGCCGCCGGCCGCATGTTCGCGCCCGGCTCGTCGGAAATCATCGTCGGCAGCGCGATCGCGAAAGGCTTCAGCGGCACGCAGCTCGGCGACAGCCTGCATTTCGCGCAACGCGACTGGACCATCGTCGGCATCTTCGACGCGGGCGGCAGCGGCTTCGATTCGGAGATCTGGGGCGACGTCGACCAGCTGATGCAGTCGTTCCGGCGCACCAGCTATTCGTCGATGGTGCTGCGCATCCCGAGCGCCGACGGCTTCGCGCGCTTCAAGGCCGACATCGACGTCGACCCGCGGCTGACCGACGAGGCGAAACGCGAGCAGACCTTCTACGGCGACCAGTCGAAGGCGCTGTCGAAGTTCATCAACATCCTCGGCATCACGCTGTCGACGATCTTCTCGATCGCCGCGATGATCGGCGCGATGATCACGATGTACGCATCGGTCGCGAACCGCGTCGCCGAGATCGGCACGCTGCGCGCGCTCGGCTTCAAGCGCACGAACGTGCTCGCCGCGTTCCTGCTGGAAGCGCTGCTGCTCGGCTTCGTCGGCGGCGTCGCGGGGCTCGCGTGCGCGTCGCTGATGCAGTTCGCGTCGTTCTCGACGACCAACTTCCAGACCTTCGCGGACCTGTCGTTCCGCTTCGTGCTGACGCCCGCGATCGTCGTGAAGACGCTGCTGTTCTCGCTCGTGATGGGGCTCGTCGGCGGGTTCCTGCCGGCGATGCGCGCCGCGCGGCTCAAGATCGTCGACGCGCTGCGCGCGCAGTGACGCGCGCAGCCGCTCACGTTCGACGCTCGCGCGGCACCCACGCGCCGTGGAACCCGGCCGGCACGCGGCGCGGCAGGTGCACGGTCGCGACCGGCCCCGCGTCGATCGCGCGCGCATCGAGGATCACGACGTCGCTGGTATCCATCGCCGCGCGGTAGACCATCACCAGCAGCCAGCCGTCGTCCTCGTCGACGCCGCCCGGGCGCGGCACGAACACCGGCTCGCTGTTCTGGTCGCCGGCCGGCACCGCATAGCGCGTCGTCGTGCCGCTCGCGTGGTCGAAGCGCATCACGCCGCGCATTTCCGCATTGTTCGGCTGTTCCACCGCATACAGGTAGCGGTAGCGGCGCCCCGTGCGGCTTTCGTTGATGCGCGGCATCTCGATGCCGCCGTCGGCGAGCGGCCCTTCGTCGATCAGCCCGTTCGCCGTATCGATCACGTAGCGCCACAGCTCGCCGACCGGGTTGTCGGCGAAGCGGCCCGTGCGCGCGTCGAGCCGCAGGAACCACGGATAACGCACCGCATCGAGCACGATGCACGACGCGTCGCAGTCGTACGCGTTCACGACGTGCTGGATGAAGCACGGCTCGATGCCGAACCAGCGCACCGCGCCGCCGTGGCGCGGGATCACGCCGATGCGCGCGGGCCGGTCGTCGTGCCAGCGCAGCGGCATCCGGTGGCCCTGCTTCAGCAGCGAGAAGTCGTAGCCGACGTTCAGGTCGAGCAGCAGGCTGCGGGTTTCGGTGATCGCGAGGTCGTGCATCATTGACGGCGCGTTCAGGTCGATTTCGATCTCGACGCGCTGCACGCCCTGCGCGTCGGCCACGCCGTAGCGCAGCCACGGCGCACGCCAGTCCGCTCGAAAAGCAATCAGCTCGCCCGTTACCGGATCGACCTTCGGATGCGCGGTCATCCCGCCGCCAAGGCCCGCGTGCCGCGCCGGCGCGCCGAGCGAATCGAGCGCGGCCGTGATCGCGAGCGGCGCGCCGCCCTCGGCCAGCGCGAGCAATTCGCCCGCATGCTGCAGCACGTTCACGTTCGGATTGGTGTCGGGAAGATGCGGCGCCTGCCCGGGTGCATGCACCGCGGCCCAGCGCTGCGTGCGTGCCCAGCGGTTGCGGTAGCCGGTCGCGCGGCCGCCTTCGAACGCGATCGCGTGCAGCATCGCGGCTTCCGGCCACCACGACAGCATGTCGTTCCCTTCGAAGCGGCCGCCCGGCGGATTCGGGCCGTTGCGCAGCAACGTGCCGTCGAGATCGTGCGGGACGGCGCCGGTCACGCGCAGGTCGACGAGATCGGCCTCGTCGGCCACCGGCGCAATCGCGCCACGGTTCAGGTCGAATACGGTCATTGCGTCGGAAGCTCCTTTCAGCAGTCGTCGGTGGACGGCGGCAGAACGCCGCGCGCCAGTGCGAGCGCATGGTCGCGCACGTCGTCCGGCCAGCCGGCGATCAGCCCGGCGAGCCGCGCCAGGTCGTTCGCATACAGCGCGCGCGCGGCCTCCTCGAAACCGGGCAGGTCGCCCGCCATCGCCGACATGAAGTGGTAGGCGCGCGCCTGCGCGTCGCGCAGACGATCGGCCGCCGCATGCGTGCGCCGCGCGTCCTCGACGAGCTTGCGCAATGCGACGGACGCGCCGCCCGGCTGCGCGGCAAGCCATTCCCAGTGACGCGGCAGCAGCGTGACCTCGCGCGACACGACGCCGAGCTTCGGCCGGCCGCGGCCGCGCGGTTCGCCCGCGCCGGCCGGCTCGCCGACGGCCGCGGATGCGTCGTCGCCCGACGGCGGCGCGAAGCGCGCGCGGATCTCGTCCGGCGTGCCGCGCAGGTCGAGGTCGATCGAGCGGCCGGTCGCGTCGTCGAAGATCAGGATCGTGCCGGCGGCCGCGTCGCCGGCCTCCCGGGCCGCGAGCGCGACCGACACGAGCGGGCCCGTCGCGAGCCGCCGGTGGCCGTCGAACACCGTGTACGAAGGAAGAAGCGTGGAGGTTGTCATCGTGGTCGCCTGCAGGCAGGAATCGGAATGGCGCTATTTTTATCCGGGTATAAATTGAATGTCAATATCATCCGGGTAAAAATATCGCCAGCCTCCCGCCGTGCGGGCGACCGCGTGGCGCGGTCAGTTCTTCAGTGCCGGCGTCGCCGCGCCGCGCACGCTCGCGAGCACGTCGCCGAGCGACACATGGCCTCCGAACGCCGACGAAGCCGGCAGCGGCAGGCCTTCCTCGACGGCGTGCGCGAATCGCACGCCGGCATCGTCGGCGAGCCGCGCCCGCAGCGCGGCGATGCGCGGGAACGCGTCGCGGCCGATCGATTCAAAGACTGAATCGATCAAGTCAGTAATTGGCATGAAAGCGCAAATATCGACATGACAGAATGATCCGGACGCCCCGCTCCGGCTCGCACGGGCCTCGGCGTCCGGCCTCCGGCCGGCAGCACCGTCACCCAGAAACGCGCGCTTTCGACGCGCCAGCCGCACGACGGCACCTTCCGCCCTTCGGAGGAGACAGTCATGAATCCGCTTCACGCGCTGCCGGCGTCCGCGTCGGCAACGGCCCGGCGCACCCGCGTGCGCTGGCTGGTGCTGGCCGTCCTGTTCGCGGTCACGACGATCAACTACGCGGATCGCGCCGCGATCGCGATCGCGGGCCCGAGCCTCGCCCGCGCACTGCACCTGAGCCACGTGCAGATCGGCTTCATCTTCTCCGCATTCGGCTGGTCGTACGTGGTCGCGCAGCTGCCGGGCGGCTGGCTGCTGGACCGTTATGGATCGCGCATCGTCTATGCGTTCAGCATCTTCTTCTGGTCGCTGTTCACGCTGCTGCAGGGCACGATCGGCTTTTTCGGCGGCGCGGCCGCGTTCGCGCTGCTGTTCGGGCTGCGCTTCCTGGTCGGCGCAGCCGAAGCGCCTTCCTTCCCGGCCAACAGCCGGATCGTGTCCGCGTGGTTCCCGGCCGCCGAACGCGGCACCGCATCGGCGATCTTCAATGCCGCGCAGTACGCGGCGACCGTCGTGTTCGCGCCGCTGATGGGCTGGCTCGTGCACGCGTTCGGCTGGCAGTCGGTGTTCGCGGTGATGGGCGTGCTCGGCTTCGCGTTCGTCCTGGTGTGGAACCGCACGATGTACGACCCGAAGGACCACCCGACCATCAACCGCGCGGAACTCGACTACCTCGCCGAAGGCGGTGCGCTCGTCAACATCGACCAGGCGACGGGCGGCCGCGACGGCGGCCCGTCGATGCGTCACGTGAAGGCGCTGCTGAGGAACAGGATGCTGGTCGGCGTGTACGTCGCGCAGTACTGCATCAACGCGCTCACCTATTTCTTCATCACGTGGTTTCCCGTCTATCTCGTGCAGGCGCGCGGGATGTCGATCCTCAACGCGGGGCTCGTCGCGTCGATCCCGGCCGTGTGCGGGTTCCTCGGCGGGATTCTCGGCGGCATCGTGTCCGATGCGCTGCTCAGGCAGGGCCGCTCGCTGTCGGTCGCGCGCAAGGTGCCGATCGTGTTCGGCATGCTGCTGTCGATGTCGATGATCGTCTGCAACTACACCGATTCGCACGTGCTCGTCGTGCTGTTCATGGCGCTGTCGTTCTTCGGCAAGGGACTCGGCGCGCTCGGCTGGGCCGTCAACGCCGACACCGCCCCGCGCCAGATCGCGGGATTGAGCGGCGCGCTGCTCAACACGTGCGGCAATCTCTCCAGCATCACGACGCCGATCGCGATCGGCTACATCGTCGACCGCAGCGGCTCGTTCAACGGCGCGCTCGTCTATGTGGTCGCGCACGCGCTCGTCGCGGTGATCTGCTACGTGTTCGTCGTCGGCGAGATCCGCCGCGTCGAGCTTCGATGAACGGCGCGGGCCGCGCCGGCCCAGCCGGCGGCCCGTGCACCACCGGAACCAGGAGCGAACCGATGTCCGAATCCCGCCATGCCGGCACCCCGCGCGTCACGCGCATGCGGGTGATTCCCGTTGCCGGCCGCGACAGCATGCTGCTCAACCTGTGCGGCGCGCACGCGCCGTACTTCACGCGCAACCTCGTGATCCTCGACGACAGCAGCGGGCACACGGGTGTCGGCGAAGTGCCGGGCGGCGAAGGCATCCGGCACGCGCTCGAGCGCATGACGGATCTCGTGGTCGGCCAGTCGATCGGACGCTACCAGGCCACCCTCAACGCGGTGCGCGCGGCGCTGTCCGGCGCGGGCCCGGGCGCGGGCCGCACGATCCGGCACGAGGTGACGTCGGCCGGCGAGGCGGCGGTACTGCGCCAGCCGCACGAGATCAACCTGCGGCTCGACAACGTGATCACCGCGATCGAGGCGGCGCTACTCGACCTGCTCGGGCAGTTTCTCGACGTGCCCGTCGCCGCGCTGCTCGGCGAAGGGCAGCAGCGCGACGCGGTGCCGATGCTCGCTTATCTGTTCTACATCGGTGACCGCGGCCGCACCGACCTGCCGTATCGCGACGAGGCGCAGGCGCGCGCCCCGTGGTTCCGGCTGCGCAACGAGGAAGCGCTCACGCCGGCCGCGATCGCGCGTCAGGCGGAAGCCGCCGTCGAGCGTTACGGCTTCGCCGATTTCAAGCTGAAGGGCGGCGTGATGGCCGGCGCCGACGAGATGGAAGCGATCGCCGCGATCAAGGCGCGCTTCCCCGACGCACGCGCGACGCTCGACCCGAACGGCGCGTGGTCGCTCGACGAGGCCGTCGCGCTGTGCCGCGGCCAAGGCCACCTGCTTGCGTATGCGGAGGACCCGTGCGGGCCGGAAGGCGGCTATTCGGGCCGCGAGGTGATGGCCGAATTCCGCCGTGCGACGGGGATTCCGACCGCGACCAACATGATCGCGACCGACTGGCGGCAGATGGATCACGCGGTGCGGCTGCAGGCGGTCGACATCCCGCTCGCCGATCCGCATTTCTGGACGATGCAGGGCTCGGTGCGGCTCGCGCAGCTGTGCCGCGACTGGGGGCTCACGTGGGGCTCGCATTCGAACAACCACTTCGACGTGTCGCTCGCGATGTTCACGCATGCGGCGGCGGCCGCGCCCGGCACGATCACCGCGATCGACACGCACTGGATCTGGCAGGAAGGCGACGCGCGGCTCACGCGCGAGCCGCTCGCGATCGTCGGCGGCAAGGTGGCCGTGCCGGAGCGGCCGGGGCTCGGGATCGAGCTCGACATGGCGCAGGTCGAGGCCGCGCATGCGTTGTACAACGCGGTCGGCGGGACGGCGCGCGACGACGCGGTCGCGATGCGGTATCTCGTGCCGGGGTGGACTTACGATCCGAAGCGGCCGAGTTTCGGGCGGGGGTGAGCCTGACGGTGGGCGGTGGTTGCCAAACACCGGAAACGCCCGCATCCTGCCGGCTGCCTGAGCCGGCCCGCTTGGCGGACGGTTCGGCGCCCCTCCCACCCAACGTGAAGCGCCCACCATGACGTCTCCCGACCCAACACCGCGGCAGATCATCGTCTTCGTGCTGTATTCGGTGCTGTGCCTGCCCGCGAGCATGACCGTCGCTGGTTATGCCGCGACCCGGATCACGCAGAACGTATCGAATTTCGAAGGCGGTGCAGGCTACGCCGCGCTCTGGTGGGTCCTCATTCTGACCTGCGTGTTCTGCGGACTGTCGATCGCCCTCTTCGCGCTGCTGCGCAAGAGGATCGCGATCCTTGCGGCCATCACGGTGGGGTTCGCCGTGCTGTCGGTGCCGGCGTTCAGGTTCATTCACGAGCTGGCGACCTAGGCGCGGCGAGTTTGCGCATCACGTCGAAAGCGGCGCACCCGACGGTGCCGCCCACGCCCACCGTCGCAGCCGAACCCAAAAACAAAAAGGCCCGATCTTGCGATCGGGCCTTTCGGATTCCGTTGGTGGAGCGGAGGAGGATCGAACTCCCGACCTTCGCATTGCGAACGCGACGCTCTCCCAGCTGAGCTACCGCCCCAACAGTCGACCATCATACACACGCATTTCTGCGCTTGGCAATAGGGGTTGAGTCACCCCCGATGCCTTACTTTGACGGCGCGCCAGCCAGGACCCATTCGACCACCGAACGCGCGTCGGCGTCGCTCATGCGCGGATGCGCCGGCATCGGAATCGCGCCCCAGACGCCGGAGCCGCCCTCCTTCACCTTCTTCGACAGCTTTGCCACGGCCTGCGGATCGGCCTTGTAGCGGGCGGCGATTTCCTTGAACGACGGGCCGACGAGCTTGCGGTCGACCGCGTGGCAACCCATGCACGCATTGCCGCGCGCCACCTTCAGGCCGTCGCCGACATCCGCGTGCGCGGCGCCCAGCGTGCCCGCCACGAGCGCCGCGGCTGCGGCGCCCTGCATCATCCACGGTTTCAATTGCTTCATCTGCGTGCTCTTCATTGCGACGGTGCCTTCGGGTTGCCCGGGTGCACGCTCGACGAATTCGAGATCGGCGCGGGCGGCTGCAGCGGCGTGGACTGCACCGACGCGTCGGGCACGGCGCCCACCGTCGCGGTATCCGTCGGCGCGGCGGCCTGCGCACCGGACGCGCCGCTCGCGGGCGACGCCGCCTGCAGCGCCTGCGCGTCCTGCGGCTTCACGTACTGGAACACCTTCACGACCTTCTCGACGCCGGGCACCTGGCTGGCGGCTTCCGCGCCGCGATTGCCCTCGTCGACCGTCACGAGCCCCATCAGGTAAAGGTTGCCGCGTTCGCTGACCACCTTGTAGTAGTTCGCCGAGATGCCCTTCGTCGCGATCAGCTCGGACTTCACGCGCCCCTCGAGGTACGAGTCGTTGGCGCGCGACGACAGCGACGACACCGGCTCGACCGACAATTCGTTGACGATGCCGTTCACGTTGTTGATGCCGCGCACGATTTCCTCGGCGCGCTGCTTCGATGCATCGTTCGGCACCTCGCCCGTCAGCAGCACGCGGCGGTTGAACACTGTGACGTTCACGTGCGACTGGTCGGGCAGCCCGTTGTTGATCTGCGTCAGCGACTTGACCTGGATCTCCCGGTCCTCCGTCTGCGCGCCGAGCGTACGGCGGTCGGTCGCGACCAGCGCGCCGCCGCCGGCCGCTGCGCCGACGATCCCGAGCACACAACCCTGCAGCGACACGGCGAGACCCGCCGTCAGCGCGGCGAGCAGCGTGGTTCTGACGAGCGTCTGTTTGACGCGGCTTTGATTCATCGACGGCTCTCCTTCGTTCAATCCTCACCCAGCAGCATCGCGTCGATGCCGTCGCACAGGCAGTGGATGGTCAGCAGATGGACTTCGTGGACGCGCGCCGCACGAACGGCGGGCACGTTGATCGGAATATCGGTGTCGGACAGCGCGGCCGCGACTGCATGGCCGTCGCCGCCCGTCAGCGCGACGACGGTCATCTCGCGCTCGTGCGCTTCGTCGATCGCCGCCAGCACGCGCGGCGACGCGCCGCCCGGATCGAGCACCAGCAGGATGTCGCCGGTCTGGCCGAGCACGCGCACCTGCTGGGCGAACAGTTGCTCGGCGGACACCGCACCCGCGAGGCCGCCCTGCGACGCATCGGTGGCCAGCGCGATCGCGGGCAGGCCCGGACGCTCGCGCTCGAAGCCGCCGACGAGCGACACGGCGAGGTAGTGCGCGGCGGCGGCCGACGGGCCGTCACCACACGCGACGATCTTGTTGCCGTTCGCCAGCGCGGCGAACATCGCATCGACCGCGGCTGCGATCGGCAGCGACAGTGCATCGGCCGCTTCGGCGTGAAGCGCGGCGCTGTCGTGGAAATGTTGCTGAATACGTTCGACTGACATCGATTCCTGGTGAACTGGGCGCGCGGCACGCATCGCGCGACATCGTGGGTGCGGCGAGTTTACCGTACTCCGGCACGCTCTCCGGGGGTCCGGCAAGAACTCTTTACATCTCGTCACAGCTCGCGGCTACGCATCGTCGGCACGAAATGCGTCGCGCAACCACTCGAGCCGCCCGGCCTCGAACGCGACGACGTCGAAGCGGCACGCGGCACCGGCGCCGTGGCGCGCCCAGAACTGGAGCGCGGCCGCCACCAGGCGCCGCCGCTTGCGCCAGCCGACGCTCGCGGCCGCGCCGCCATGCCGGACGCTGCGCCGCGCGCGCACCTCGACGAACACGAGCATGCCGTCGGCCTCGCGCATCACGAGATCGAGCTCGCCGCCGCGCATCGTCACGTTCGCCGCGACGAACACGAGGCCGCGGCGTTCGAGAAACTGCCGTGCACGCTGCTCGAACGCCGCGCCGACCGGCCTGGATCGCGCCGCGCCGGAAAAGTTGTCGCCCGCGCGCGGCAAACCGCGCCCGACGCCCGGCCGCGCCGGCGCCGCGTGGCACAATGCCGTCCTTGTTCCGCTTGCGCCGCGATTGCGCGCATTGCCTGCCATGACTGCCCTCCTCGAACTCGCGCAAACGCAGCACTACCCGGAAGCCGCGCTCTACGTGGTCGCCACGCCGATCGGCAACACCGCCGACATCACGCTGCGCGCGCTGCACGTGCTCGGCCTCGCCGACCGCATCGCGGCCGAAGACACCCGCAACACGGGCCAGCTGCTCGCCCGCTACGGGATGTCGAAGCCGCTCCTCGCCGTGCACGAGCACAACGAACGCGAAGCCGCGCAGCGCGTGATCGAACTGCTGCGCGGCGGCGAACGCGTGGCCTACGTATCGGACGCCGGCACGCCCGGCATCTCGGACCCCGGCGCGCGGCTCGTCGACGCGGTGCGTGCCGCCGGCTTCGCGGTGATCCCGCTGCCGGGCGCGAGCGCGGCGGTGACCGCGCTGAGCGTGGCCGGCGACTGGGCCGGCGCGTTCACGTTCGCGG
Source organism: Burkholderia sp. 572 (assembly GCF_040545135.1). NCBI lineage: Bacteria > Pseudomonadati > Pseudomonadota > Betaproteobacteria > Burkholderiales > Burkholderiaceae > Burkholderia > Burkholderia sp. 572. The sequence continues at coordinate 43,566 of NZ_JBEPLH010000013.1, forward strand.
GCTTCCTGCCGCCGAAGGCCAGGCAGCGCGCGACCGCGCTGCAGGCGCTGGTATCGCACCCGTATGCGCTGGTGTTCTACGAAGCGCCGCACCGGATCGCCGAAACCGTCGCCGCGCTCGCGGATGCGTTCGGCCCCGCGCGCCGGCTGCTGATCGCGCGCGAGCTCACCAAGCTACACGAGCAGCTGTTCCAGGGCACCCTGGCCGAAGGACAGACGTGGCTCGCCGGCGATGCGAACCGGCAGCGCGGCGAATTCGTGCTGGTCGTCGAAGGCGCGCCGGCGACGAGCGGCGAAGCCGACGACACCGCGCACGACGCGCTGCTCAGGCTGCTGCTGGAAGAGGTGCCGGTGAAAAGCGCGGCGAAGCTCGCGGCCGCGCTGACGGGCGCGTCGCGCAACACGCTGTATGCGCGTGCGCTCGCGCTGAAGGATGAAAGCTGACGCGCGAGCCGGCCGGCACCGGGACACCGGTGCCGACGTCGCGCCGTGCAGGAAAGACAAAGGGCTGCCCTCGGGCAGCCCTTTTGCATGAGCGGTCGATCCGCCGCGTTACTTCGTCGAGACCGACGCGAGCATTTCGTCGCGTGCCTCGCGCGCTTCCTGCGGCGACAGCCCTTCGATCTTCACGCGGCCCGTGCCGGCGTGCACGAGGCCGATCATCTTGGCAGCGGCATACGACAGGTCGAGCACGCGGCCGCGCTTGAACGGCCCGCGATCGTTGACCTTCACGACGACCCACTTGCCGGACGACGCGTTCGTCACCTTGATGTACGACGACAGCGGCAGCGTGCGGTGCGCGGCGGTGAGCGCGTTCATGTTGAAGCGTTCGCCGTTCGCAGTGCGGCGGCCGTGGAAATCCCGCCCGTACCACGATGCACGGCCCGTCTGGCGGAAGTCGGACACATCCTTGCCGTCGATCGGCTCGGCGTCCGCCAGCGACGACTTCTTCGCGTCCTTGGCGTCGGCAGCCGGCATCGACGCCAGTGCGGAATCGAAATTCAGTTGCTGCTTGTCGTTGTCCGCCTTCGCGGCACCGGCGGTCTTGTCGACCGCGTTCTTCTGGTTCGCGCTTCCGGTGGTCTGGCTGGGTGGCACCGCGCAGCCCGTCAACGCGAAAAATAATGCAATGGTCCCGAAACGAGTCGGAAATCGTACGTTCATCGACGTGTCGCCTTCTGGTTCGGGCCGCTCCTTCGTCACGCCGCTTCACAGCGCGGACACGCGGCCCGGACGGCAAATGCGTGCACGCCCCGCTCGGATGCGAGCAGGCGGCTAGCATGGGCGCGGCTTTCGTCTATGCCGCAACCGTCCTGATTAGCTTTCACGTCTGGCGCAACCTGTCCCCAACAGCCTGACCAGACCCCACATGCCGCCATCGAACATGGCTTTCACGTTCGCGCGCGTCGAAACGACCAACGCACAGGAACGGCGGCACAGGCCTCATCCGGCGGCGCGGCAGCAGGGCCGCAGGCGGGCGCGCAGCACCCGGCCGGACAAGACGTGAGCACCGAATGCTCGGTGCTGGATACACCGCCGGACTCCCCGGCGGCTGATGCTTGACGGTGCTTCCGACACCCCTTTTTAACGGGGCCGAAACACCAGCGAATGGCGTGAAACTCACGCGCAATGGAGCGCATTATACATAAATCAAAACGCTGTCCTGAAAAGCACCGCCGGCGGACCATTGATTCTCACTATGGCTGTAACAATCGACATGCTCCGGGAATGCCCGGAGGCGCGCACCGCGACGCGCGTCGCGCGGCCGGCAAGCGGCACGCGCGACCGGTACAATCGCTCCTTTTAGCCGCCGGTGCCTCCATGAAAGTCACGCTCATTCCGGTCACGCCGTTCCAGCAGAACTGCTCGCTGCTCGTCTGCGAGAAGACGGGCCGCGCCGCCGTCGTCGATCCGGGCGGCGACCTCGACCGGATCCAGCAGGAAGTCGCGCGGCAGAACGTGCAGGTCGAGAAGGTGCTGCTCACGCACGGGCACATCGATCACTGCGCGGGCGCGAAGACGCTCGCGACGCACTACGGCGTGCCGATCGAAGGGCCGCAGGAAGAAGAGCGCTTCTGGATCGAGAAGCTGCCGATGCAGAGCGAGCGCTTCGGCTTTCCGGCCGCCGAAACCTTCGAGCCGGATCACTGGCTGAACGACGGCGACACCGTGCAGTTCGGCGACGAGACGCTCGAGGTCTATCACTGCCCGGGCCACACGCCCGGCCACGTCGTGTTCTTCAGCCGCGCGCATCGCGTCGCGATCGTCGGCGACGTGCTGTTCGCCGGCTCGATCGGCCGCACCGATTTCCCGCGCGGCAATCACGAGGATCTCGTCCGCTCGATCAAGGAGAAGCTGTGGCCGCTCGGCGACGACGTGACGTTCGTGCCGGGCCACGGCCCGGTGTCGACGTTCGGCGACGAGCGCCGCACGAACCCGTTCGTGTCCGACAAGGCATTCGGATGAACCAGACCGCCATCCCGGAAATCTACGTCAGCACCGACGTCGAGGCCGACGGCCCGATCCCCGGCCCGCACTCGATGCTGAGCTTCGCGTCGGCCGCCTATACCGAGGACAAGCAGCTGATCGCGACCTTCTCGGCCAACCTCGAGACGCTGCCGGGCGCGCAGGCGCACCCGGTGCAGGAAGCGTGGTGGAAGACCGAGCCAGAAGCATGGGCCGCGTGCCGCCGCGACCTGCAGGCGCCCGAGGCGGCGCTCGTCGCGTACGTCGACTGGGTCGAGGCGCTGCCCGGCAAGCCGGTATTCGTCGCGATGCCGGCCGGCTTCGATTTCACGTTCATGTTCTGGTACATGATGCGCTTCGCCGGGCGCTGCCCGTTCTCGTGGTCGGCGCTCGACATCAAGACGCTCGCGTTCGCGATGACGGGCCTGCCGTACCGCAAGGCGATCAAGCCGCGTTTTCCGAAGCACTGGTTCGACGACCATCCGCACACGCACGTCGCGCTCGACGACGCGATCGAGCAAGGCGCGCTGTTCTGCAACATGCTCGCCGACCTGCGCCGCCAGCAGGCCGCGCTCGCTGGCCTCGCGGTATCGGACACCGATCGGTCGGAAAACGCGGGGGCGGGACAAAACCCCACGGATCCGCGAGCAAATTAGCGAATCTCGCTCAGCAACGCGACGCCAGATTGCCTTTCCTTTCCCGGCCCTCTAACATTCAGCATGTTGTTGCTGCCGCATGGAGGCGCAGGTGACGCTCGATTCCTTTTCGCAAAAAATCCTTCGCCTGTTGCAGCTCGACGCGCGCCGTTCCGTTCAGGAAATTTCCGACCAGGTCGGCCTGTCGAGCACGCCGTGCTGGCGCCGCATAAAGGACATGGAACAGTCGGGCGTGATCCAGCGCTACACGGCGCTGCTCGATCGCGAGAAGCTCGGCCTGCACGTCTGCGCGCTCGCGCACGTGCACCTGACCCGCCACAACGAAGGCGGCGTCGAGCAGTTCGAGCGCGAGATCGCGACCTGCCCGGAAGTCACCGAGTGCTACAGCACGACCGGCGAGGCCGATTACATCCTCAAGATCGTCGCGCCGGACATCAAGGCCTACGACGTGTTCCTGCACGAACGCATCTTCAAGATCCCCGCCGTGTCGCAAGTGCGCACGAGTGTCGTGCTGCGCGAGATCAAGTTCGACACGCAGCTGCCGCTGTAACGGCTGTCACGCGCACTCACGCGCGCACGGCCCGCCGGCGGCAGGTCACGCCTGCGCGGGCATCGTGCGCGTGAAGCCGATCCGGCGCGCGCCGAACTCGCGCTTCAGCGCGTCGGCGTCGAGCCGGCCGGCCAGCGCCGCATCGGTGTCGTGCGGATCGCACGCAAGCGTCACGTCGATCTCGAGCCCCGTGCTCAGGTAATGCAGGTTGATCGCCGCCGCATGCAGCCCGCGCTGCGCGAGCGCGGCCTCGAGCCGCGCCGCGATCTCGCCGCGCGGCGGCAGCGCGAGCGCCGGACGGCGCGCCGCGTCGTTCTCGGGGTCGACGTGGATCAGCGCGTCGAGCACGCGCGGGTCGCGCAGCACGCGTGCACGTGCGGTTTCCGCGATGTAATGCCCTTCGGAGACGGAGATCATCGGATCGACGAGGATGTGCGCGTCGACGAGCGCCGCATCGCCCATCTTGCGCGTGCGCAGGTCGTGCACGTCGCGCACGCCCGGCGTCGCGGCGAGCAGCGCGCGGATCTCGGCCGTATCGGTGGTGTCGAGCGCGCGGTCGGAGAGATCCTGCAACGCGTCATAGCCGAACGTCCAGCCCATGCGCGCGACCATGAAGCCGACGATCGCCGCCGCGATCGGATCGAGCAGCCGCACGCCGGCCAGGCTGCCGACGATGCCGATCGCGACGACGAGCGACGAAGCGGCATCCGAACGCGCATGCCACGCGTTCGCGACGAGCATCGCCGAGCGCACGCGCCGCGCTTCGCGCAGCATGTAGCGAAACAGCGCCTCTTTCGACACGAGCACCGTCAGCGCGACGACCAGCGCGGAAAAATGTACCGCCGGAATGTTTTCGAGATTAACTAGACGGTCGCCGGCCCGCCACAGCATGCCGACGCCGACTGCAATCAGGATTGCGCCGAGAAACAGCGACGCGACGGTCTCGTAGCGGCTGTGCCCGTAATTGTGGTCGGCGTCCGGCGATGCGCCGCTATGCCGATTCGCAACCAGCACGACAAAATCCGAGATCAAATCGGAAATCGAATGCACCCCGTCGGCAATCAATGCTTGCGAATGCGCAATCGTGCCGACGACGATCTGAAATGTCGCAAGCACGACATTCAGCACAATACTGACGAACGTACTCTTGCGTGCAACCGCGTGCTTATCTGCGCTCTGCGCGTCGCCGGAAAACGTGGACATGAAATATGAGATATCGGTGTGCGGTACCCAATTCTATCAAGGGCGCCCCGCGAATCCCGCCAATACCCGTAAATTTCTTATTCAAATCAATCGCTTATGCGAACAGGTCGTATTCCCATTCGCACCCTCGATTATTACATTTCCATGACAACGCCATGCGCGTGGCGGCCGCTGAAAACAAAAAAGCCGCGCTCCTGAACGGACACGCGGCTCTTTTGAAGCGCAGGCGACTTAAACAGACGTTTAAATCGCAAACTGTTCGCGGTTCTTGCCCGCGATCCAGCGCGGCGGCTTGCCGCGGCCCGACCACGTCGCGCCCGTTTCCGGATCGCGGTATTTCGCGGCGACGCCAGCGCGCGGACGGCCAACCTTGCCTGCCTTCGCGCGGCTGAGACCGAGTTCGGCGAGCGAAAAGCCGTAGTCGGCAATTTTCTGCTTCACGTCATTCAGCACTTCAGCGTATTCACGCGACTTCGCTTCTTCGATTTGCTTCTCCAGCTTCTCCCGCTGGGCCAGCAGGTCCTTGTAAGAAGACATAGTTTCCCTTTCTATCTGACTAATGGCGCCGGTCTGCAGCCAGCTCACCATTCATGAAATATATGTGCCTCGGATTTTCGAAGGCAGAGATTAGCACAAAAAAGATTTGATAGAAGCGAGATTCATGAAAATACCGAGATCAATTGAAATTCACTCGTGTCATTTTGACCGGCCGCGGCCTTTTCTCAAATTTTTACGTTCCTACACAGAGATTAGGACATTAGCCATTGGCTATTAGGTCTATCAACATACGCAATTACCCTGCATTCGGAAAAATAGAAGCTTTCATCGGACGACAGTTTTACGAAAATCGGACGGCGCCGCACGCTAAACGGACAAACCGCGGACAAGCCGGCACCGCGGCGTCACGTCACATCCCGCGCGCACGCAATCAGCCGCTCGCGCAACGCGCCCACGTCGGCCAATGGCGTATCGAACGGCGTGCGCACATGGCGGCCTTCGTGTCGCCAGTCGGCGCCGTGACGATCGACGCCGAGCAATTCGAGCCCGTCGCGGCGCGCCGCGCCGCCGTCGTACGCGTCCCATAACGCCTGTTCCTCGTCCAAGGCGAGCGGCGGCAGCGCATCGAGATGCGTGCCGTCGACCCAGCCCATGCGCCCGAAACCGCCGATATAGCGCAGCCGCTCGACGTCGAGCGCCCAGAACGTGAAATCGCCGAGCGCCAGATAGCGCGCGGCGTCCGGCTCGTAGCGCAGGTAGCGCGCGGTGACGTGCGGATCGTCGCCGAGCGGCACGAACCGGCCGAGCAGCGTCGCGCGCTCGGCGTTCAGCACGTCGCCGCCGGACGCGTCGACGACGAGGAAGCCCGCGCGCGGATCGGCGGCCAGGTTGCGCGTGTGCTCCGCGAGGCCGCTCACGAGGATCACCGGACGATGGCTTGCATCGGGTGCAAACGGAACGACCGTCGGATACGGGAAGCCCTGCGGATCGCGCGCATGGGTGGCGAGCGTGCCGAGCGCGCAGCGGTGCAGCAGATGCAGGGCGAGAGCGGGATCGATGTTCAAGAGGACTCCTGCGGTCGAAGGGCGGCGCGCCGGGCACGCCATGCGCTTCGATGTTACCCGCGGGCGCGCTACGCCGCGCATCGGCCGAACGGCCAATGCGGCGAATACCGGGCACCACGACCGCCCGATCATCGGCCAAGCGGCCAAGCGGCCATCGCCCGGCAGGATCGTAAGCGGTTCGATAGAATCGGACGGGTCCGACGGGCGCCGCGTGCGTCCGCGCATTTCCTTTGACGAGCCTTTCCGTGTCCGAATCCTCCTCCCCCGAATCGTCCTCCCCGTTCGCCGCGCCGCCCGACGCGCATCGCGTGCTGCCGCTGCCGGCCCGCCAGCGCGCGCGCACGGCGTCGATGGCGCTGTTCTTCGTCGCCGGCATGATGTACGCGTCCTGGGGCGTGCACGTGCCGACCGTGCGCGACAAGTTCGCGCTGAGCCCCGGCCTGCTGTCGATCGCGCTGTTCGCGGTCGCCGGCGGCTCGATCGCCGCGATGCTGACCATCGCGCGCTGGATCACCCGCGTCGGCTCGCGCACCGCGTGCCTCGCCGGCGGGCTCGTGATGTCCGCGTGCGCGGCGCTGATCCTCGTCGTGCCCGACTACTGGATGCTGCTCGCGGTGCTCGCGCTGTTCGGTTTCTCGATGGCCACGCTCGACGTCGCGATGAACGCCGAGGCCAGCGCCGTCGAGATCGCGCTCGGCAAGCCGATCATGTCGTCGCTGCACGGGATGTTCAGCATCGGCGGGATGGCGGGCGCGGCCGCCGGCGGCGCGCTGCTGTCGGCCGGCATGGCGCCGGTCGCGCATCTCGCGCTCGCGGCAGCCGTGAGCGCCACGGTGCTCGTGGCCGCCAGCCCGGCCGTGTTGCCGCACGTGCCGCACCACGAACACGCGCATGGCGGCGGCAACCGCTGGCGCTCGCCCGCGTTGTGGATGCTCGGCGGCATCGCGCTGATCGCACTGGTCGCCGAAGGCGCGATGTACGACTGGGCGACGGTCTACATGCGCGACGTCGTCGCGGCGAGCCCCGCGCTCGCGAGCGCCGCGTATGCGGCATTCTCGGGCGGGATGGCCATCGCGCGCTTCGCGGGCGACGCCGTGCGCGCGCGCTTCGGCGCGCCGCAGCTCGTATTCGCGAGCGCGTCGCTCGCATGCGCGGGGATGATCGGCGCGCTGCTGCTGCCGAACCCGGTCGCGGTGCTGACCGGCTTCACGCTGATGGGCCTCGGCCTCGCGAACATGATGCCCGTGCTGTTCGCGGCCGCCGCGCGCGTAAAAGGCATCCACGCGGCCGAAGGGCTTGCGCACGTGGCGGGGCTCGCGTATTTCGGGCTGTTGTTCGGCCCGGTCGTGATCGGTGCGGTCGCGCAGGCCGCGAACCTGACGATCGGCCTGTCGGTCGTCGCGCTGTGCGCGGCGCTCGTCGCGCTGGTCGCGCCGAAGGTGCTCGCACACCTGAAGATCTGACGGTGCGGCGCTCGCCGCGCCGAACGGTCAAAGGGAAACAAAAAGAAAACGCGCATGCGTTGCCGCATGCGCGTTTTCACCCCTTCTGTTGACCGCCTGTTGCGTTACATCTTCACTTCGTCGAGCAGCGACTTCTTGCCGCCCTTGTAGTTGTACAGCGAGATCACGCCGTGCTGCAGGTCGCCCTTCGAGTCGAAGGTCGTCGTGCCGATCACGCCCGAGTAGTTCGTCGCCGGCATCGCGGCGAGGATCTTCGCCGGATCCGTCGAGTTCGAGCGCTTCATCGCGTCGACGATGATGTACACGGCGTCATACGTGAACGGTGCGTAGATCTGGATCGGCTGGCCGAAACGCTTCTCGTACTTCGCCTTGAACGCCGCGCCGCCCGCCATCTTCTCGAGCGAGGCACCGGCTTCCGAGCACACCACGTTGTCGGTCGCGTCGCCGGCCAGGTCGGCCAGCTTTTCCGTGCACACGCCGTCGCCCGCGAAGATCTTCGCGCGCAGGCCGAGCTGCTTCGCCTGTTTCGCGAACGGGCCGCCGGTGGCGTCCATGCCGCCGTACATGATCGCGTCCGGGTTCTCGCCCTTGATCTTGGTCAGAATCGCGCGGAAGTCGACCGCCTTGTCGTTCGTCGCGTCATGCGACATCACCTTCAGGCCGAGCGCCTTCGCCTTCTTCTCGAACTCGTTCGCGAGACCCTGGCCGTAGGCGGTCGAATCGTCGACCACCGCCACGCTCTTGATGCCCTTCGAGTGCGCGTAGTTCGCGAGTGCCGGGCCCTGCTGCGCATCGGTGGCCACCACGCGGTACGTGGTCTTGAAGCCCTGCTGCGTGTAGGCCGGGTTCGTGGCCGACGGCGAGATCTGCACGATGCCCGCATCGCTGTAGATCTTCGAGGCCGGGATCGACGTGCCCGAGTTCAGGTGGCCGACCACCGCGACGACCTTGTCGTCGACGAGCTTCTGCGCAACCTGCGTGGCCTGCCGCGGGTCGGCCGCGTCATCCTGCGGGTCGAGTTGCAGCGTGATCTTCTGGCCGCCGACCGTAAGACCCTTCGCGTTGATTTCCTCGACGGCGAGACGCGCGCCGTTTTCGTTGTCCTTGCCCAGGTGTGCAATGCCGCCCGTCAACGGCGCGACGTGGCCGATCTTGACGACTTGATCGGCTGACGCGTTGCTTGCAGCTGCAGCGCACAGCATCGCTGCGGCGGTGATCGGCAACAGCTTTTGCATCTTGATATTCATGTAAGTCTCCAGTTCGGTCCCAAAAAACGCCATCGCCCGGTGCCCCGCTGCCATCCCTGTGTTTGCAATCACTGGACGATTCGCCGGATGCATCGTTCATGCACTTGGCCTCAAGCACGTGAAAACCGCCGCTTTTAGCGGCCGCCCGTCCGTACTTGCGCGCAAGTGTAGGTGATCAAATTAATTTGTGGGACTTTTTTGGGGTAGTGGTAACACTACCGATATGCGCACTTTGGAACGACTACTCGAATATCGCTGCAAGCCCCGCCGGATAAGGGTTTCCGCTAATTCCCGAGGCTTCGCCGAAAGGTCGCTTCAACGCATTCCCGGGGCATTTCGATTCGGTATTTTGTGCCCGGGATCATTGAATGAAACGCGCGTGACAGCGCGCGTTTCGTCGTCCGGCATGAACGATTCAGGCAGCCGCCGCACGCCATTCGGCATCGAGCGCGGCGACGAGCTGCGACGTCGTCAGCGCATCGCCGCGCCGCCGCGCGAGCGGCGCGCCCTGCCCGGCCCACAGCGACAGGTAGTCGCCGTCGTTCGCGCGCGCGGCGGCCTGGCGCAGCGGCTGCGTCAGCGCGTTCTGCACCGGGTACGGCGCGACGTCGGCCACGCGCTCGCCGAGCCGCGCCATCAGCGTATTGCGCAGCCCGCGCGCGTGGCGGCCGGTGATCGCGCGCGTGACCTGCGTCGACGTATCGGTGCTCGCGAGCAGGCGCGCTTTCCAGTCCGCCGCGATCGCGCTTTCCGTGCAGGTGAGGAACGCGGTTCCGAGCTGCGCGCCCTGTGCGCCGAGCGCAAGCGCGGCCGCGATCCCGCGGCCGTCCATGATGCCGCCCGCGGCGAGCACGGGCAGGCCCGTCGCGTCGACCAGTTGCGGCACGAGCGCGAACGTGCCGATCAGCGCGTCGTCGGCGGAACCGATGAACGTGCCGCGATGGCCGCCCGCCTCGGCGCCCTGCGCGGACAACGCGTCGGCGCCGGCCGCCTGCCATGCGAGCCCCTCGGCCACGTGCGTCGCCGTGCCGATCACGTAGGTGCCGGCGGCCTTCAGGCGCGCGACGTCGGCCGCGTCGAGCACGCCGAACGTGAAGCTGGCAACGGGCACGCGCAGCGCCACCAGCGCATCGAGTTGCGCACGGAAATCCGGCGCGTAGCGCGCGGGCGCGGTGCCCGGCGGCAATCCGAGCGCCGCGTTCAGCGGGTCGATCGCGGCCAGCGCGCGCGCGACGGTCGCCGCGTCGGGCGTCGCGTCCGGCAGCACGAACAGGTTGATCGCGAACGGGCGGGCGGTCGCCGCGCGGATGGCTTCGACTTCGCCCGCGATGCGCTCGGGCGCGAACGCGGCGGCGCCGAGACTGCCGAGCGCGCCGGCATTCGATGCGGCGGCGACCATCGCGGCCGTGGTCGCGCCGACCATCGGCGCCTGCACGAGCGGCACGCGCAGGCCGAAGCGTTCGGAAAAGGGCGTGGAAAACAGGCGGGCAGACATGGCGAATCCTTCGATGACGATGCGCGAAAGCGCTTTGTAAAGGCTGGCACATCGACTCTATCGAAGCGGCGCCGCGCCGAAAAATGAATAATCGAGATCGAAACGATCGCTGCGCGAGAAGCAGGCACGTGTCCTGCGCCGATACACGATCGGCGGCACATGAGGCCGCCTCCCTCACCCCGGGGGGCGCGTCCTGCACCGTCACACGATCGGTGGCACACTAGGCCGCCTCTCTCACCCCCGGGGCGCGCATCGCGCACCCCGTTCGCCAGGAGTTCAGAACGTGACTGCCCAATGGATCGACATCCCGATCGGTAACGACAGCTTCGGCGGCTATCTCGCGCTGCCCAAGCGCGGCACTGGCCCTGCCGTCATCATCATCCAGGAGATCTTCGGCGTGAACTCGCACATCCGCGCGGTCGCCGACCAGTACGCGTCCGACGGCTTCGTCGCGCTCGCGCCGGACGTGTTCTGGCGCACGCAGCCGCGCGTCGAGCTGACCTATGAAGGCGCGGATCGCGACAAGGGCATCGAGCTGATGAAAAAGACCGACGTGGGCCTCGCGGTCGCGGACATCGGCGCGGCCGCCGATGCGTTGCGCGCGCGCCCCGAAGTGGCCGGCAAGATCGCCGCGATCGGCTACTGCTTCGGCGGCCAGCTCGCGTACCGCGCGGCCGCGACCGGCAAGATCGACGCGGCCGTGGCCTACTACGGCGGCGGCATCCAGAACGCACTCGACCTCGCCGGCAAGGTCACGCAGCCGATCCTGTTCCACTACGCCGAAAACGACCACGGCATCCCGCTCACGGCCGTCGACCAGGTGAAGGCCGCGTTCGCCGGCCACGGCCATGCGTCGTTCCACGTCTATCCGGGCGCCGAGCACGGCTTCAACTGCACGGATCGCGCGTCGTACAACCAGCGCGCATCGGCGCTCGCACACGGCCGCACGCTGACCTTCCTCGCCGAGCACCTCTAAAAACGGGCGGCAGCGGGCCCCTTGCAGCGGGCCCGCGTTATGCTGCCGACATCGCCACGCGTCACAACGGGGGTGACTGCGATGCACTCGGACTATCTCGCGCACGACGCGATCGGCCTCGCCGCACTGGTACGCGAACGCAAGGCGAGCCCGCGCGAACTGCTCGACGCCGCGATCGGCCAGGCCGAAGCGGTCAACAGCGCGATCAACGCGATCGTGCTGCAGGACTATGAAGCCGCACGCCAGCGTGCGGTCGCCGCGCCGGACGGCGGCGCCGACGCGCCGTTCGCCGGCGTGCCGTATCTGGTCAAGGATCTCGGCGCGGCGGTGGCCGGGCTGCCGCTGTCGATGGGCAGCCGGCACTACCGGTATTTCGTGCCTGACGACGATTCGCCGGTGATCGCGCGAAGCCGCGCGGCCGGGCTCAACGTGTTCGGCAAGACCAATACGTCGGAAATCGGCCAGATGCCGTACACGGAACCCGAACTGTTCGGCGCGTGCCGCAATCCGTGGAATCTCGACCACACGCCCGGCGGCTCGAGCGGCGGCGCGGCCGCGGCCGTCGCGGCCGGCATCGTGCCGCTCGCGCATGCGTCCGACGGCGGCGGCTCGATCCGCATTCCGGCGTCGTGCTGCGGGCTGTTCGGCCTGAAGCCGACCCGCAACCCGGTCCTCGTCGACCGGCCGTCGAACGGCGAGCTGGTCGTCCAGCATGCGGTCACGCGCAGCGTGCGCGACAGCGCGCTGCTGCTCGACGTGACGACCGGCCAGACCTTGCCGACCGGCGCGCCCGGCACGTTCCTCGGCGAGCTCGACACGCCGCCCGGCCCGCTGCGGATCGGCCTCGTGCTCGACCCGATGCTCGCGCCGGCGCTCGCCGACGACACCCGCGCGGCGCTCGACGACGCGGCCGCGCTGCTCGAATCGCTCGGCCACCACGTCGAGCCGGCGACGCTGAACGTCAACTACGCACGCACGGCCGAAACCTTCCTCACGCTGTGGGCGACGATCGCCGAGGAGATGGTGCTCGGCGCACGCGCGCTGACCGGCCGCACGCCGAAGCGCGGCGAATTCGAAGCCGCGACGTGGGCGATGGCCGTGGTCGGCCGGCGCCTCGCGCGCACCCGCCTGCCGGACGTGCTCGAATGGCAGCGCCAGCTCACCGTGCAGGTCGCCGGCATCGTGTCGCGCTACGACGCGATCCTGTGCGCATCGCTCGCCGGGCCGCCGGTGAAGATCGGCGAATTGCAGCCGACGCCGTTCGAATCGGCGCAGATGAAGGTGCTCGCCGCGCTGCCGGTGAAGCCGCTGCTGAAGGAAATGCTCGCGAGGTCGTCGGAAAAGGCGTTCACGTGGGCCGGCTGCACCGAGCTGTTCAACCTGACCGGCCAGCCGGCGATGTCGGTGCCGCTCTACTGGAACGCGCGCGGGCTGCCGATCGGCGTGCAGTTCGCCGCGCGCCACACCGACGACGCGTTGCTGCTCAGGCTGGCACGGCAGCTCGAACAGGCGCGGCCGTGGTTCGACCGCCGCCCGCCGCTGATGCAGGCGCAGCGCTGACGCGCGCGGCCCCGCTCCGCAACCCTCGAAAAAAAGCCCCGCCGGCAGAACCGGCGGGGCTTTCGCACATGCAGTCGCGTGACCGCGCCTACACGTCGAGCCGTTCACAGATCGTCCGCGTCGCGGCCGCCGTGTTCAGCGTGTAGAAATGCAGCCCGGGCACGCCCGCGTCGACCAGACGCTGGCACAGGCCCGTGACGACGTCCGCGCCGAACGCGCGGATCGACTCGCGATCGTCGCCGAAGCTCTCGAGCCGGCGCGCCACCCAGCGCGGCACTTCGGCACCGCACATCTCGGAGAAGCGCATCAGCTGCGAGAAGTTCGTGATCGGCATGATGCCCGGCACGATCGGCACGTCCACGCCCAGCTTGCGCGCATCGTCGACGAAGCGGAAATACGCGTCGGCGTTGAAGAAGTACTGCGTGATCGCGGAATTCGCGCCGGCTTTCACCTTGCGCGCGAAATTCTCGAGATCGGCCTTCGGCGAACGCGATTGCGGGTGGTACTCCGGGTAGCCGGCGACCTCGATGTGGAACCAGTCGCCATGCTCGGCGCGGATGAAGCTGACGAGCTCGGACGCATAACGCAGCTCGCCGACCGCGCCCATCCCGGACGGCAGGTCGCCGCGCAGCGCGACGATGTGCCGGATGCCGTACGAGCGGTACTGGTCGAGGATCGCGCGCAGGCTGTCGCGCGACGAGCCGATGCACGACAGGTGCGGCGCGGCCTCGAGGCCGTCCTTCTGCATGTCGAGCACGGTATCGAGCGTGCCCTGCTGCGTCGAGCCGCCGGCGCCGAACGTCACGGAGACGAATTTCGGCTTCAGCGGCATCAGTTGCGCACGCGTGGCGCGCAGCTTCTCGACGCCTTCCGCCGTCTTCGGCGGGAAGAATTCAAACGAGAGTTCGATCGGTTTCATGATTCGGTGGGAACAGGCTCAGGCCTCAGCCGATGTCGCGCTGACCGAAGATCAGTGCGGACAGCAGCCACGACACGATGCTGTACAGGATCGAACCGAAGAACGCGGACCAGAACCCCGACACCTCGAAGCCCTTCAGCAGCGACGACGCGAACCAGAAGCACAACGCGTTCACGACGAGGATGAACACCCCGAGCGTGACGATCGTGACGGGCAGCGTCAGCAGGATCAGCACCGGGCGGATCACCGTGTTGATCAGGCCGAGCACGACCGCGATGATCAGCGCCGTGCCGAAGCTCTTGATGTGGATCGACGGCACGAGGTACGTGATGATCAGCAGCGCGAGCGCGTTGATGACCCAGGTGAGGATGACGCTCATGGAGTGCTCCGGTTCGGTTGTCGATCGGTACGATCAGTGGCCGCCGCCGGCCGTCGCGGGTGCCCGAAGGCGCGCCGCGGCAGCCGGCGATCCCGCGCCGTGCCGCCGTACCGGGTGCGCGTCGGCGACGCGCGCACGGCACCGCGGCGGCGGCGCATCGGATCAGTAGCGGTAGTGGTTCGGCTTGAACGGGCCGTCCTTCTGCACGCCGATGTACGAAGCCTGCTCGTCGGACAGCACGGACAGGTTCGCGCCGATGCGCGCGAGGTGCAGGCGGGCGACCTTTTCATCGAGGTGCTTCGGCAGCACGTACACCTTGTTCTCGTACTCGTTGCCGCGCACGAACAGCTCGATCTGCGCGAGCGTCTGGTTCGCGAACGAGTTCGACATCACGAACGACGGGTGGCCGGTCGCGCAGCCGAGGTTCACGAGGCGGCCTTCCGCCAGCAGGATCACGCGCTTGCCGTCCGGGAAGATGATGTGGTCGACCTGCGGCTTGATGTTTTCCCACTGGTACTGGCGGGTCGACGCGACGTCGATTTCCGAGTCGAAGTGGCCGATGTTGCAGACGATCGCGTTGTGGCGCATCGCCTTCATGTGATCGTGGTTGATCACGTGGTAGTTGCCGGTGGCCGTCACGAAGATGTCGGCCTTGTCGGCCGCGTATTCCATCGTCACGACGCGGTAGCCTTCCATCGCCGCCTGCAGCGCGCAGATCGGATCGATTTCGGTGACCCACACGGTCGCGCCCAGGCCGCGCAGCGACTGCGCGCAGCCCTTGCCCACGTCGCCGTAGCCCGCGACGACCGCGACCTTGCCCGCGATCATCACGTCGGTCGCGCGCTTGATGCCGTCGACCAGCGATTCACGGCAGCCGTACAGGTTGTCGAACTTCGACTTCGTGACCGAGTCGTTCACGTTGAACGCCGGGAACGGCAGGCGGCCGTCCTTTTCCATCTGGTACAGGCGGTGCACGCCGGTCGTGGTTTCCTCGGTCACGCCCTTGATGTGCGCGAGGCGCGTCGAGTACCAGGTCGGGTCCGCGTCGAGGTGCTTCGCGATCGACTTGTACAACGCGACTTCTTCCTCGTTGGTCGGCTTCGCGATCACCGAACGGTCCTTCTCGGCCTTCGCGCCGAGGATCAGCAGCAGCGTTGCGTCGCCGCCGTCGTCCAGGATCATGTTCGCGAATTCGCCGTTCGGCCATTCGAAGATGCGGTGCGAGAACTCCCAGTATTCGTCGAGCGATTCGCCCTTGAACGCGAACACCGGCGTGCCGGCTTCGACGATCGCGGCAGCCGCGTGGTCCTGCGTCGAGAAGATGTTGCACGACGCCCAGCGGACGTCGGCGCCGAGCGCCTTCAGCGTCTCGATCAGCACGCCGGTCTGGATCGTCATGTGCAGCGAACCCGCGATGCGCGCGCCCTTCAGCGGCTGCTGCGCCTTGTATTCGTCACGGATCTGCACGAGGCCCGGCATTTCGGTCTCGGCGATGTTCAGTTCCTTGCGGCCCCAGCCGGCCAGCGCCATGTCGGCGACGACGAAATCGTTGGAAGCCTTGGAATCGATAATGGCGTTCATCACGCCCTCCTTTCTAAAAAGTTTCTAGATTGGTGACGTGAGCGCCGTTCAGGAAGCGGGGCCGGTGCGACGGTCGCGATACGCGCGCCGCACGGCTGCTTGGTGAAGCTTTCCGAGCCTGGCGGACGCAGAGGTCCGTCGCAACGCTCCTCGGAAAACGGAGGGGATTGTAGCAAATCGGCGCGCGGAATGCGCACACGGATGCAGATGCCGAACGCGCGGCGTCGACGCGCGCGGCCGTCAGGAACGGTAAAGGGTCAGGATTCCGCGCCGACCCACGCCTGTTCGCGCAGCCGCGCGCGCAGGCGCGCGACGGCCTGGCTGTGCAGCTGGCATACGCGCGATTCGCTCACTTCGAGCACCGCGCCGATCTCGCGCAGATTCAGACCCCGTTCGTAGTACAGCGACATCAGCAGCTTCTCGCGCTCCGGCAGCCGCTCGATCGCCTCGACGAGCGCTTCGCGCAGGTGCTCGTCGAGCAGTGCCGACAGCGGGTCCGCGTGGTCGACGCGGTAGCGGTCGAGGAACGGCTCGTCGTCGGCCGCGCGGTCGAAATCCTCGTAGTAGATCAGCTGGCTGCCGTGCAGGTCCTGCAGCATCCCCTGGTACTCGTCGAGCGGCATGTTCAGGTGCTGCGCGATCTCGGTCTCGCTCGCCGAGCGGCCGAGATGCTGCTCGACCTGGTGCACCGCGTGCTCGACCTCGCGCGACGTCTTGCGCAGGCTGCGCGGCAGCCAGTCGTTGCTGCGCAGCTCGTCGAGCATCGCGCCGCGGATGCGCTGCGTCGCGTAGGTCTCGAACTGCGCGCCCTGGTCTTCCTTGTAGCGGCCGGCCGCGTCCATCAGGCCGATCATGCCGGCCTGGATCAGGTCGTCGAGGTCGACGCTCGCCGGCATCTTCGCGACGAGCTGCAGCCCGAGGCGGCGCACGAGCGGCGCATATTGCGCGAGCACGTCGGCCTGGGACATCTTTCCTTGAGCGTTGTACATCATGGCTCTCTCCTTCCGGTGGCACTCACGCGGCGTGTGCCGCGCCCGCCTCATACGACGGCTTGCCGCCCGCGTGCACGGCGCGGCCCGCACCCGAACGCGGGCGCATCGGCCAGTACAGCAGGTCGGCGGCAATCTGCCGGTAGTCGCGCGCGGCGGCCGACGACGGGAATGCGTCGACCGCGGCACGCGTCAGCTCGCGCGCATGCTCGACGAGCGGATCGGCGCTCACGCAGCCCGCGTCGGCGATCGACACCGTCAGGTAGCGGCTCGCGACGCCCGCGAGGTTGTCGAACGCGACCTTCGCGTCCGCGTGGCTGCCGACGTGATTGGTCAGCACGCGGAACTGCGCGAACGCATGCGCGAAATGCAGCCGCTTCATGCACGCGTATGCCTCGGTGATCGCCTGCGCCGCGACCCGCGTCACGACCAGCACGTCGTGCGCTTCGCGGGCGAGCGCCGAGAACGAACCGTCGGCGCCGAGCTGCGCGTCGACGAGGACGATGTCGGCCGGCCCGTCGATGAAATCGCTGAGCTGCGCGTCGGTGTAGCCGGCGCGCGCGAGCCGCGCGGCGGCGCACAGGCCGAAGCCGGCCGCGACCCGCGTGCGCTCGCCGTCACGCAGCCACGCGCCCGCGAGCGTCGCGCTGGCCGAATGCACGTCGGCGCGCTCGTCGACGACGAGCACGTCCTTGCCGAGCGACGCGAGCGCCGCCGCGAGGTTCACGACGGTGGACGTGCAGCCGACACCCGCCGGCCCGCCCGTCACCGCGACGATGCGCGACGCGCGCCCGGCCAGCAGGCGCCGCAGCCCTTCGGCCTGGTCGATGATTTGTTTATCCAAATCGCACCTCGTGCAGCTCGGCGGTGGAACGTGCGGTCAGTGCGGAAAGCAGCGTCGGCATGTCCTCGTCTTGCGGCACGAAGGGCGAGCCGTCGCGCGGCACACAGAACGCGCTCTTCAGCAGGAATCGGGTCGATGCGACGTACAGGTTCTCCGGCACCTTCTGGCCGGTCGACACGTAGTGGATCGGCAGCTTGTAGCGGATCACCGTGTCGAGCACGCCGCCGAGGTGGGTCGCCTCGTCGAGCTTCGTGAGGATGCAGCCGGCCAGGTCCGGATGCTCGCCCGCGCTGCGGTACGCCTGCACGACCTCGTTGAGCGTGTCGCCATGGCTCGTCGCGTTGAGCAGCAGCAGGCGCTGCACCGGCGCGTTCGCGCCGTGCAGCATCGCGATCTGGTCGGATACCGCGCGGTCGCGCTGGCTCATGCCGATCGTGTCGATCAGCACGATGTGCTTGTTGCGCAGCTCGGACAGCGCGAGCGCGAGATCGCCCGCATCCTTCACCGCGTGCACGGGCACGCCGAGGATCTTGCCGAAGATGCGCAGCTGTTCGTGGCCGCCGATCCGGTAGCTGTCGGTGGTCAGCAGCGCGACCTTGCTCGCGCCGAAGCGCATCACGCAGCGCGCGGCCAGCTTCGCGGTGGTGGTGGTCTTGCCGACGCCCGTCGGCCCCATGAGCGCGAACACGCCGCCGCGCTCCATCAGCGCGTCCTCGCTGTCGAGCACCGGCAGGTTCGCCGCGAGCACCGACTGCGCCCATTCGGCCGCCTGTTCGAAGCTCTGCGCGCCGTCGCCGGACGGCATGTTGTCGACCAGCATCCGCACGAGCTGCGCGGAGAAACCGGCCGAGAACAGGTGCTTCGTCAGCGCGCCATGCACGGCGCTGCGACGCTGGCGGTCGTGCCACATCAGGCTGTCGAACTGCTCTTCCATCATCCCGCGCAGCTCGCCGAGCTCCTGCATCACCGTGTCGTTGACGATGCGCTCGATGCGCGACTTCACCGCATCGGCCACCGCGGCGGCGGCGTCGGCGGACAGGCGCGTGCGCTCGGCCGCCTTCGCGGCCTGCGCAGCGCCCGGGTCCGGCACGCGGGTCGCGGCGGCCGGCATCCGGCGTTCGGCGTCGCGCACGATGTCGCGCGCCCAGCCGGGCGGCGTCGCGCTCGCGGCGGCCTGCGGGGCCGGCGGGCTCGGCTGCGGCGCGGCGGGCGCCGCCTGCGTGCGCGCCATCAGCGCATCGCGCTGCTGGGTCAGGCGCTTCGCGTGCTCGACCAGCCACGGTGCGGGTTCGGAAGTCGCGGCCGGCGCACCGGCGGCGGCGCCGGCCAGCGGGTCCGCCTCGAGCGTCGAGGCTTGCGCGGCCGAGTCATCCGAGCCCGAGTCCGCGTCCGCCTCGGCGCTGGCGCCGAACACCGACGAGAACACGTCCGGCAACCCGCCTTCGCCTGCCGCATACGGATTGGCGGCCGGGCGGGCGAGCGCCGCGCCCGGGCGCGACACGATGCCCGGCACCGCGGCGGCGGGCACCGATTCCGGCACGCGCGGCGCGGCCATGCGTGCGCGCGCCGCGGCCGGCGGCGCCACGGCGGCCAGGTCCGAATCGGCGAGGGCGACGATTTCCACGCTGCCGTCATCGAGCGTGCGGTTCGACAGCACGACCGCGTCGGCGCCGAGCGCCTCGCGCACGAGACGAAGTGCGTCGCGGCTCGTTGCGCCGGTGAATTTGCGAATGTTCAAGCGGAACCCCCGATGACGTTAACGACTTTGATCGTGCGTGTGTCCGGCACTTCGGCGTACGACAGCACTTTCAATTGCGGCAGGCTGCGGCGCAGGAAACGCGCGAGCATCGCGCGCAGCGCGTGCTGCACGAGCAGCACGGGCGGCAGCCCGAGATTCTGTTGACGCAGCATCGCCTGCTGCGTGCCGGTCAGAAGGTTGTGCGCGAGGCCGGGTTCGAGGCCCGGGTTCGCGCCGGTGGCGAGCGCCTGCGACAGCACGCGTTCGAGATTTGCGTCGAGGCCCATCACCTGCATCTCGCCCGCGCCCGGATACCACTGCTGCGTGATCGCGCGGCCGAGCGCGAGCCGCACCGCGGCCGTGATCTCGAACGCGTCGCCGCGGCCCGCGTGTTCGGACACGGCCTCGAGGATCGTGCGCATGTCGCGGATCGGCACGCCTTCCTCGAGCAGGTTCTGCAGCACCTTCTGCAGCGTCGTCAGCGAGATCGTCTTCGGCACGAGGTCCTCGACGAGCGACGGCGCGTCCTTGCCGGTGCGCTCGACGAGCGCCTGCACTTCCTGGCGGCCGAGCAGCTCGGCCGCGTGCTGGACGACCAGATGGTTCAGGTGCGTCGCGACGACCGTGCTCGCGTCGACCACCGTGTAGCCGTACACCTGCGCCTGTTCGCGCATCGCGACGTCGATCCACACGGCCGGCAGCCCGAACGCGGGATCCTGCGTGACGGCGCCCGGCAGCGCGGCCGTCACCTGGCCGGGGTTGATCGCGAGCCACTGGCCCGGGAACACTTCGCCGACGCCGATCTCGACGCCCTTCAGCGCGATCCGGTACGCGTTCGGCCGCAGTTCGAGGTTGTCGCGGATATGGATCACGGGCGGCAGGAAGCCGATTTCCTGCGCGAATTTCTTGCGGATGCTCTTGATGCGCTTGAGCAGTTCGCCGTCGCTGTTCTTGTCGACGAGCGGGATCAGCCGGTAGCCGACTTCGAGGCCGAGCGGGTCGATCAGCTGCACGTCGTCCCAGGTCGCCTCGTGGCTGTCGGACGGCAGCACGGCGGGCGGCGCGATGTCGGTCAGGTCGCCGGCCGCCTTGCGGGCCGCCGCGCGCTTCGTCTGCGTGCGGGCCAGCCAGATCGCGCCGCCGCCGAGCGCGAGGAACGCGAAGTGCGGCATGCCCGGGATCAGCCCCATCAGCACGATGATCGCGCCGGTGATGTTCAGCACGCGCGGGTTCGTGAACAGCTGGCCGGTGATCTGCGTGCCGATGTCCTCGTCGGTCGCGACGCGCGACACGATCACGCCGGCCGCGGTCGAGATCACGAGCGACGGGATCTGCGCGACGAGGCCGTCGCCGATCGTCAGCAGCGTGTAGTTCGTGCCGGCCGCGGCGAACGTCATGTCGTGCTGGACCATCCCGACGATCAGCCCGCCGATCACGTTGATCGCCATGATGATCAGGCCGGCGATCGCGTCGCCGCGCACGAACTTCGACGCGCCGTCCATCGACCCGTAGAACTCGGCTTCCTGCGAGACGGCCAGGCGGCGCTTGCGCGCCTGCTCTTCGTTGATGAGGCCCGCGTTCAGGTCGGCGTCGATCGCCATCTGCTTGCCGGGCATCGCATCGAGCGTGAAGCGCGCGGACACTTCGGCGATCCGCCCCGCGCCCTTCGTGATCACCATGAAGTTGATGATCATCAGGATCACGAACACGACGATGCCGACCGCGAAGTTGCCGCCGACGAGGAAGTGGCCGAACGCCTCGATCACCTGGCCGGCCGCGTCCGGCCCGGTGTGGCCCTCGAGCAGCACGACGCGCGTCGACGCGACGTTCAGCGACAGGCGCAGGAGCGTCGAGAACAGCAGCACGCTCGGGAACGCCGCGAAATCGAGCGGCTTCATCGTGTACATGCTGACGAGCAGCACCATCACGGACAGCGCGATGTTGAACGTGAACAGCAGATCCAGCAGCATCGGCGGCAGCGGCAGGATCATCATCCCCAAAATCATGCAGATGAGGATCGGGCCCGCGAGCGCGCGCAGGTTGGTGCCCGCGAACGGATTCTGGCGCTTCGCGAACAGGCCGGTCGGGGTGCTCATGCCGCGCCTCCGTTACCGAGCGTGTCTTCGGCTTCCTCGCGTTCGTCGTCGGCGGAGACCGACGCGCCCTTGTCGAGGTCGGCCGGCACGTCCAGGTCGACCGGCACCGCCGGGAACGCGCCGCCTTCCGAACGGAAGCGCTTAAGCTGGTAGACCCACGCGAGCACTTCGGCGACGGCCGAGTACAGCGAGCCGGGAATCTCGCGTTCGAGTTCGACGTTGTGATACAGCGCACGCGCGAGCGGCGGCGCTTCGAGCAGCGGCACGTTGTGTTCGGCCGCGAGTTCGCGGATGCGCGCGGCGACGAGGTTCACGCCCTTCGCGACGACCTTCGGCGCGCGCATCTCGCCGTCCGTGTATTGCAGCGCGACGGCGAAGTGCGTCGGGTTCGTCACGACCACGTCGGCCTTCGGCACGGCCGCCATCATCCGGCGCCGCGCGATCGCGCGCTGCTGCTGGCGGATCCGCCCCTTCACGTGCGGATCGCCTTCGTTCTCGCGATGCTCGCGCTTCACTTCTTCCTTCGTCATGCGCAACTTCTTGTTGTACTGCCAGATTTGGTAAGGCACGTCGAGCGCGGCGACCACCAGCATCCCGGCGACCGTCGTGCCGCAGCACACCGCGACCAGGTGCAGCGCATCGGGCAGCGCCACGCCGAGCGGCTGCGTCGCGAGACCGAGCAGCTCGTCCTTGCTGCGCCAGATTGCGATGCCGCCGATCCCGCCGACGACCAGCGTCTTCGCGATCGACATCCCGAGCTGGATTGGCCCCTGGATCGAGAAGATCCGGCCGAGGCCCGAGATCGGGTTCAGGCGGTCGAACTTCAGTTCGAACGTCTTCTGCGAGATCAGCCAGCCGCCGAGCGCCATCGGCGCGAGCAGCGCGGCGACACCGGTGAGCGCGAGCAGCGGCAGCAGCGCGGCGAAGCCTTCGAGGCTCGCGCTGCCGGCCGCCGACAGCATCCGGTTCGTGTCGAACGCGGTGGCGCGATCGAACATGAACGCGCCGCGCAGCATCGCCTGCAGATGCCCGCCCGACGGGCCCGCGAGCAGCCAGGCACCGTAGAACCCGGCCGCGAGCAGCGCGAACGAAGCCAGTTCGCGCGAACGCGCGACCTGCCCCTCCTCGCGCGCCTTCTCGCGGCGCCTGGGAGTGGCGGCTTCGGTCTTGTCGAGATCGCTCTCGTCTGCCACGGGGCCTCCAGTCGGGTACGGCGGAATGCCGCTTTCCAGTGACACCGATTATTCATGGAGGCGTCAAACACCGATCGGTCGAGCAAAGCCGGGAAAGGGGGGTATTTCGGGGAATCGGGCGAGCCGGTGCAAACGCGGCCGGACGGGGCCGGAAGGGGGACGGAACGGGGTGCGGCGAGGCGGCGAAACGGGGCGGCCGGTGCGATGGCGGGGGTGGGCGCGGGGCGCGGGGCGCGGGGCTTCGGGCTTGGGGCTTGGGGCTTGGGGCTTCGGGCCGAGCGACGACGGCGCGAAGCTGGGAAATGGTGAAGCGGTTGGTGAAGCGGTGAAGCGGGACCGGCGCGAAACCAGGCCCCGACGCGACGGCGTCGCGCGCCGGGGCAGGCGTCGGTCAGGCCGCCGCGATCGGGTCCGCGCCGAAGCGGTTCGGGCCTTCGGTGCCGCGCGAGCACATCCACACGAGCAGCAGGATCCCGCCGACGATCGGGATCAGCGCCAGCAGCAGGAACCAGCCCGAGCGGCCCGTATCGTGCAGCCGGCGCACGCTGACCGCGATGCTCGGAATGATCAGCGCGAGCGAAATCAGGCCGAGCACGACGAGCAGCAGCAGCGTGATCAGGCCCGCGTCGTGGCTCCCCGCGCCGACGACCTGCGCGACGATCGACAGCACGCAGGTGAGCAGCGCGAAATACCAGTATTCGGCACGGCGCGCGCGGCCTTCGAATGTCGCGTATTTATTGAGTACGGAACGAACGGCTTCTGAAAAATTCATCTTATTACCCTCCTGTTTTATATTGACGACCCCGGAAACAACGCCGGCATTATATGTTTGAATTTCGGCGGACTCCAATCTATTTTCACATGGCGGGTAATGCGCACGCCCGGCTGCAGCGCGCGCCGGCACGGCGCGGGAACGGCTGCCGCAGCGGAATGCGGCGCCGCAGGCTTGCATGCCGCGTCATTTTAATAATCTTGAACACCTGACATAAACGACAGCCCCCCGATAATCCAGCACCTGATTACATCCGAATGAAACCGGGGCGATCGATAATCGCCGCGAGTACCGCATTCGATTAACCGGCCGGTATTACGCCGGCGCGCAAAGCGCGCTACGCTTCGTCATTTCCGATTCCGGTCGAACCGCACCATGCTCCGTCATCCGTTCGTTCCGTCGCTGTCGCTTGCCTGCGCGCTGGCAGCCGGCTGCGCGGGCACGCCGGCCCTGCCGCCCGGCGCGCAGGCGCCTGACGCACCCCACCCCGGCACGATCGCCCTGCACCATGCGTGGAACGGGTCGACGCAAACCCTGCGCGCGCAGGATGTCCCCGCGAGCGTCGCTTTCCGCTGCGCCGACGCGCGCGGCGAACCGTCGGAACGCGCCCGCGCGGCCTGGTGCGTGCCGGTCGTCGAGATCGAATCGGTGTCGGTCGATGCCGCCGGGCGCCCGGTCGCGCCGGCCGATGCCGTCCGGATCGAAAGCACCGCGTACGGGCCCGGCCACCGCTTCCTCGACCATACGCAGCTGATGCGTACCGGCCGGCCGCCGGTCTAGCGCCCGTATGCGGCGATCACGGGCTTTCTCTCCCCTTGCCGGCCATTGCGCACCGCGAGGCCCCGTTCACGCCGATAACAGGCCGGCGCACGCGCCTAGCCCGCCGCCCGCTGCAGCGCGGCGAGATCGAGCTTCTTCATCGTCATCACCTGCGCCATCACGCGCTCGGCGCGCGCGGGATCGCCCGCCATCAGTTCCGGCAGCTGCACCGGCACGACCTGCCACGACACGCCGAACCGGTCGCGCAGCCAGCCGCACTGTTGCGCGCGCTCGTCGCCGCCTTCGGACAGGCGCGCCCAATAGCGGTCGATTTCGTCCTGGTCCCGGCAGTTGACGACGAACGACACGGCCGGCGTGATCTGGAACACGGGGCCGCCGTTCAGCGCGATGAACGCCTGCCCGTCGAGCTCGAACGCGACGGTCATCACCGCGCCCTCCGCGCTGCCGGATGCGTGCGCGCCGGCCTTGCCGTAGCGCGCGACGTGCACGATGCGCGCGTTGTCGAACACCGACACGTAGAAACCGGCGGCCGCCTCGGCGTCGCGGTCGAACCAAAGGAACGGGGTGATGCGTTGTATGCGCGAGCTCATGACGCTGCCTCCTCGATGTCGTGCCGGCACGGCCGCCGGTATTACATCGTAGGCGCTGTGCCCGCACGCGGCGGCGCTCCGGCCCGGCCGGCCGTGCCGTGCGCGGCCGCCGGATAAAAAAAGGGGGCGATCTCTCGCCCCCCGTTCCCTTCAGCGTGCGGCCCTGCCGCGTCAGAACGCGACGAAAGGCGCCGCGCCGCCGGTCGAGGTCTTGTCCATCCCGAAGTAGATCGTCCTGCCGTAGAAGTGCGGCATGCCGATGTCGAGCCAGCTGGACGAACCGAACGGGCCCGCGATGTCGTTGAACGCGTACGTCGACGGGTTCGAGAACAGCGAATCCGCGTTCGCGATGGACATCGACACGGTCGCGGCCACGCCGTTCTGGCCGCTCAGCGTCGCCGAGTAGCTGGCCGGCGGCGATGACGGGCAGTAGAACTGCGTGTTCTTCGAGCAAACCGTCTGCCCCGAATCGTTGAAGAAATACGCGTTCGAGCCCGTATCGAAGAACGCGGTCACGTTGCGCCCGAGGAACGTCGCGCTGACGTCGCCCGTCGTGGTCGACGTCATCACGGTCTTCCCGGTCAGGTCGGGCAGGCCGAACGTCAGCGTCCCGGTGGAGCTGGCCTGCCCGCTGTTCGAGATGCCCGGCATCGTCACGCTCACCCCGCTGCTGTCGGCGAAATGATGAACCGGGTTGGCCACCTGCTGCGCCACCGGCACGAGCGCGACCGCGCAGTTCGCGTTGTCGCCGTTCGGGCACGCGTAGTAGTTGTTGCTCGACGACGTCGACGTCGCGCAGGTCGTGCCGCAGTCGACCGGCGCCGGCCCGATGCCGAGAATCCCGTTCGCACCGAGCGCGCTCGCCGAATTGGCCGACGCACCGCCGTTCGTGCACGAGGCCGGCACGTTCGTCGTGCCGAGGTCGCCGATGATCTGCACGGGCAGCGAGCGCGCCTGCTCGGCGCCGATCGACAGGTCGACCGTGCGCACCGAACCCCACGTATAGCTCGACACGAACTTGCCGCACTCGGCGACCGGCGCGCCGCCGCTCGTCACCTGCGGGAGGCTGCCGAGCACGCCCGACACCGCACTGCCGACGAGCCGCAGCCCGTAGGACGCGGTATCGACGAGCACGTTGCTGACCACCTGGCAGTTCGACGTGCCCGGCGCGCAGACCTTCACGCTGATGGTCGGGATGTTGATCACGTTCGCCACGCCGGCGTTGACGTTGACGACGGCCGTGTTCCCGGAGTTGCCGTCCGAGCCGCCCGAACCGTTGTTGCCGTTGTTGCCCGAGTTGCTGCTGCCGCCGCCGTCGCCGCCGCCGCCGCATGCGGTCACGAGGACGGCCGTTGCCGCCGCGAGGCCCAGCACGCCGAGCCAGCGCTTGAATGTACGAGGAATGCTCAAGATCGCTCTCCCGCTGTCACTGGATGTCGGTGCCGGCCAGGCCGGCAGGCAGCGCCGCCGGCAGCCAGGCCTGGCCCGAGAAGGCGCCCATGTGGCCGCCCGTCCGGATCACGAGGCCGCTCGTGTCGACGGACACGGGTGCGCGCCAGCCGCGCGCCTTGTGCGCCGCCTGGACGCCGGCGGTGTACTGCGGGAAATAGCTGCCGAGCAGCGACGCGAGATCCGGCATCGTCGGCCCTTGCCATGCGAGGCCGAACACGCTGCCGGCGGCCGACGTGTACTCGTGAATGACGGTGCCCGACCCGAGCGTGATTTCGCGGACGGTATAGGCGGCGGTACTCGCCTGCACGCCGTCCGCCGAACGCATCGCGCGCTGCAGCGCGCGCACGCTTGCGGCCTGATCGTCCGCCGGCGGCGACATCGGTGCGCCGCCCAGTTCGGCGTGCGCGTGGACGGCCCACAGCACACCCGTTGCAGCCGTCGCGTGCGCGACGGCGCGGCCCAAGCGTTTCAGCTTCACATTCCCTCCCACGGGACTGGCTTCGTGGCGGCGTGCGCGGCGATCATGCCCGCGCCGCCTGCCGACGTATGAGTCGTATGAATGACGCTTCGTTGCTGCTGACGCGTAGTATGCCTGCTGAGTGTGTCGAAGTGTCAATTCGACGCAGGCCGACCGGCGCGTGCGCAGGCGGCTAGCCCGGGTAAACGTGGTGGCCGTTGTGGGAACGGCGCGACGCATGCATCGCGCAGCCCCGCGAAACGGAGGCGCGCCGATGCACGCGGCAGGGTCAGAAGCCCAGGCTGGCGAGCAGGTCGTCGACCTGCCCCTGGTCCTGGACCACGTCGGATTTGCCTTCCGGCGCGATCTGCGGGCCGTTCAGCAGCGACTCGGGGCTGCCGGTCGAGCTCATCTGCTCGGCGGCGAGCGCGGCCGCGGTGGCCGCGAACTGCTCGCGCCGCTCGGGCGCGATGTTCTCGACGAGCACCGTGAGGAGCTGCTGCTCGATCAGGTAGACCATGTCCATGATCTTCTTGATCACCTGGCCGGTCAGGTCCTGGAAATCCTGCGCGAGCATGATCTCGAGCAGTTGCGCGCTGGTCGCCGACGTCGATTCGGGCAGCGTGCGCAGGAACGTGCGCGTATCGTCCATCAGCTCGCGCACTTCCGCGTGCTCGATCGGCGCCGCATACCACTGCGCCCAGCGCGCGTCGAGCGCTTCGGCTTCGTTCTGGAGGCGCGCCTGCATCGGCTTGGCCACCTCGATCGCATTCAGCACGCGCTCGGCGGCCTGCTCGGTCATCGTCGCGACGTAGCGCAGCCGGTCGCGCGCATCGGGCACGGCTTCGGCCGCCCGCTCGACATGCTTGTCGAGCCCGAGCTCGCGCATCGAATCGCGCAGCGTGCGCGTGACATGGCCGATGCGCGCGAGGATGCGGTCGCTCGCGTAATCGGCACCTTCGGCCTGGCCGTCTGCGCTGAACCCGGCGCCCGTCAGCGCGGCATGGATCGGCTCGTTCACGTCAGCTCCCGGCCTTCGCCATCTTGTCGATGATCTTGTTCAGCTTCTCGTCGAGCGTCGCGGCCGTAAACGGTTTCACGACGTAGCCGCTCGCGCCGGCCTGCGCCGCCGCGATGATGTTCTCCTTCTTCGACTCGGCCGTGACCATCAGCACCGGCAGGTGCGTGAGCGTCGCGTCCGCGCGGATTTCCTTCAGCATCGCGAGGCCGTCGAGGTTCGGCATGTTCCAGTCCGAGATCACGAAGTCGTAGCCGCCGCCGCGCAGCCGCGCGAGGCCGGCGAGGCCGTCCTCGGCCTCGTCGACGTTCGAGTAGCCCAGCTCCTTGAGCAGGTTGCGGACGATCCGGCGCATCGTCGGGAAATCGTCCACCACCAGGATTTTCATGCTCTTGTCCATCGTCGTTCCTTTCCAGATTCGTTTCCGTCGGGACGCGTATCGTGGCACGCGCCCCGTGACATTCCATTCAAACGCGCTGCACGCGATCGCCCATCGTCGCCAGGCGCGCCATCACGCGACGGCTCATGTCGGCGAGCGGCGCGATCTCGTCCGCGCCGCCGAGCGCGATCGCCTCGCGCGGCATCCCGAACACGATGCAGCTTGCTTCGTCCTGCGCGAACGTGTGGGCGCCCGCGCGTTTCATTTCCAGCAGGCCGGCCGCGCCGTCGCGGCCCATCCCGGTCAGGATCACCCCGATCGCGTTCTTGCCCGCGTGCGTCGCCGCCGAGCGGAACAGCACGTCGACCGACGGGCGGTGCCGGTTGACCGGCGGCTCGTCCGACAGTTGCGCAATATAGTTCGCCCCGCTCCTCGCAAGCAACAGGTGCGCGTGGCCCGGCGCGATATACGCGTGGCCCGGCAGCACGCGCTCGCCGTGCTCGGCTTCCTTCACCGCGATCCGGCACAGGCCGTTCAGCCGCTGTGCGAACGATTTCGTGAAGCCCGGCGGCATGTGCTGCGCGATCAGCACGGCCGGCGCGTCCGGCGGCAGCGGCGTCAGCACTTCGCGGATCGCCTCGGTGCCGCCCGTCGATGCGCCGATGATGATCAGCTTCTCGGTACTGACGAGCGGGTTGTTGATCATCGGCGCGGCCGCGTGGCTGTCCGCCGCGCGCGCGACGGCCTGCGGCTGCGGCGCCTGGCGCACGCGCGCACGCGACGCCGCGCGGATCTTGTCGGCGAGCTTTTCCGCGTAGTCGAGCATCCCGTCGCGAATCCCGACGCGCGGCTTCGTGACGAAATCGACCGCACCGAGCTCGAGCGCGCGCAGCGTGATTTCCGAGCCGCGCTCGGTCAGCGACGACACCATCACGACCGGCATCGGCCGCAGGCGCATCAGCTTCTCGAGGAAGTCGAGCCCGTCCATGCGCGGCATTTCGACGTCGAGCGTGAGCACGTCGGGGTTGTGCTGCTTGATGAGCTCGCGCGCGACGAGCGGATCGGGCGCGGTCGCGACCACCGTCATGTCGGGCTGGCTGTTGATGATCTCGGTCATCAGGCTGCGGATCAGCGCCGAATCGTCGACGCACAATACTTTGATCTTCTGCACTGCGGTCATGCCTCCTGCTTTCTTGATAGGTTCGCCGCATACGGGCTGCCGGCTGGCGGGTTCGCTGCCCGTGAGCCGCTGGAGCCGCTGGAGCCGCCGGCACCGCCCGGCGCCGCGCCGCGCGCGCCGAACAGCTCGATACGCGGGCGCGCCGGCTGCGGCGCGGCCGGCCGTTTCGCCGCAAACAGCTCGACGTGGGGACGCGGCCGCGCGGCGCGCAGGCGGTCGGCCTCGCGCGCGAGCGCGGCTTCGCGCTCGGTCACGCCCGGCACCTGCAGCCGCAGCTTCTTCACCATCGCGCGGCCCGTGCGCGGCATGAATGCGACCTTGCGCGGATGGACGTCCTGCAAGTCCTCCGCGGTGATGCGGATGCGTTCGAGCGCCAGGTAGCGGCGCACGAAATCGGCGTTGCGATCGCCGATGTTGATCGTCGTCATGCCGGCCAGCACGGCCGCGCCGCCGAACACCTTCGCCTCGAAGCGCTCGCGGCGCCCGCCGGCCTTGATCAGCTCGTTGATCAGCACTTCCATCGCGTACGCGCCGTAGCGCATCGAGTCGGACGCGGCCGCGCCCGCATCGGCGCCGTCGTCGGGCAGCATGAAGTGGTTCATCCCGCCGATGCCCGCGTACGGATCGTGAATGCACGCGGCGACGCACGAGCCGAGCACGGTCATCAGCACCATGTCCTCGGACGTCGTGTAGAACTCGTTCGGCAGCAGCTTCACGCCGGGCAGGCCGAAGTGGCTGTCGAAGTAGCGATTGGTCGCGATCGGCAGTGCGCTCATCCGCGCTCTCCAAAGGCGGGCGCGGCGCCCGCGGCCCGCGCACGCACCGGCGACGCCGTCGCGGCCGCCGCGGGCGCCTGCGCGCCACGCGGCCGCGCGCCCTGTGCGGCGTCGCGGGTCAGTTCGTACACCGTCTGCCCGCGCAGCCGGAACGCCTGCGTGACGTACGTGAAGTTTTCCGAATGGCCGGCGAACAGCAGCCCGCCCGGCTTCACGAGCGGCTCGAAGCGCGACAGCACCTGCCCCTGCGTCGGCTTGTCGAAATAGATCATCACGTTGCGGCAGAAGATCGCGTCGAACGGCTTCGCGATCCCGTAATCCGCATCGGTCAGGTTCAGCTGCTCGAAGCGGATCATCGCGCGCAGCTCGGGGCGCACCTTCACGCGGCCGGCCTGCGCGCCCGTGCCCTTCAGGAAGAAGCGCTTCAGCCGCTCCGGCGCCAGGTGCTTGACCTGGTCATACGTGTAGATGCCGGCCTCCGCCTTCGCGAGCACCTGCGTGTCGAGGTCGGTCGCGAGGATCGACGCGCCGCGCGCGGCCGATTCGCCGAGCGCCTCGATCAGCGTGATCGCGATCGAGTAAGGCTCCTCGCCGGTCGACGCCGCCGAACACCAGACCGATACGGGCGCCGGCCGCCCCTTCACGAAATCCGACAGGATCGGGAAATGGTGCGACTCGCGGAAGAACGCGGTCAGGTTCGTCGTCAGCGCATTGGTGAACGCTTCCCACTCGAGCGGATCGTCTTCCTGCTCGAGCAGGTCGAGGTAGTCGCGGAACGTGTCGAGGCCGCGTGCCCGCAAGCGGCGCGCGAGACGGCTGTACGCCATGTCTCGCTTGTGCTCGGACAGCGAGATCCCCGCGCGTTGATGGATCAGCGCGCGGATGCGTGCGAAATCCGCGCCCGTGAACGCGAAGTCGCGCCCCGGCTCGCCCGCGCGAGGCGAGGCATCCGGTGCATCGGGTCGAAACGGCGCGCGCGCGTGCGACATGATTTAGAAGGTCTCCCAATCGTCATCGGACGTGCCGGACGTGGCCGGCGCCGGCTTCTCGCCGTTCAGCGCCGGGCGCACGAGCGCGGGCTTCGCGGCCGGCTTGTCGGCCGGCGCGGCGGTTTTCGCGAGACGCGGCCCGTAGCCGCCCGCGGCGGCGCCGCGGGAAGCCGGCGCGTCCTTCTGCGCATGCGCACCGGCATCGGCCGCGCGCTTCGGTTCGTGACCGGCGCCCGACGCGGCCGCGGCACGCGGCGCCGGCGCGGCACGCCGTGCCGGTTGGGCGGCGGCCTGCGGGGCCGGCAGCGCGGCGACCGGCGCCGCGTCGAAACGCGGCGCCGACGTCAGCGCCGGCGCATGCGCCGGTTCATGCGCGACCGGCCGCGCGACACCGCGCGACGGCGCGAGCACGATGCCGCCCGCGACGCGCCAGCCGGCCACAACCGTCTTCATCTGGCGCGTCTGCTCCTCGAGCGACGCGGCCGCGGCGGCCGCCTGCTCGACGAGCGCCGCGTTCTGCTGCGTGACCGAATCCATCTGGCCGACGGCGCGGTTGACCTGCTCGATGCCGGTCGACTGCTCGTCCGACGCGGCGCTGATCTCGCCCATGATGTCGGTCACGCGGCGCACGGCCTGCACGATCTCGTCCATCGTCGAACCGGCGCGCGACACGAGCGCCGACCCGCTTTCGACCTTCTCGGCCGAATCGCCGATCAGCTGCTTGATTTCCTTCGCGGCGCTCGCGCTGCGCTGCGCGAGCGAGCGCACCTCGCCCGCGACCACCGCGAAGCCGCGGCCCTGTTCGCCCGCGCGCGCGGCTTCGACCGCCGCGTTCAGCGCGAGGATGTTGGTCTGGAACGCGATGCCTTCGATCGTGCCGATGATGTCGACGACCTTGCCCGAGCTCGCCGCGATGTCCTGCATCGTCGACACGACCTGGCCGACCACGTCGCCGCCCTGCGTCGCGATGTCGGACGCGTTCACCGCGAGCTGGCTCGCCTGCCGCGCGTTCTCCGCGTTCTGGCGCACGGTGCCCGTCAGCTGCTCCATGCTCGACGCGGTTTCCTGCAGCGACGCGGCCTGCTCCTCGGTACGCTGCGACAGGTCGGTGTTGCCGGTCGAGATCTCGCGCGCGCCGACGTCGATCGACTCGGTGCCGCGATGCACGGCCTGCACCATCGTCGTGACGGCGTCCTGCATCCGCTTGATGCCGCCGAACAGGCGGCCGATCTCGTTGGTGCTGAACACGTTCACCGGCTCGGTGAGGTCGCCGCCGGCGATGCGCTCGAAGTGCGCGATCGCGTCCTCGAGCGGCTGCACGATCAGCCCGCGCAGCGCGAAGCGGATCGCGATCACGACGACGAACGCGATCGCGATGCCGGCCGCGATCAGCCCGATCATCAGCGAGATCTGCGATTGCGTCGCGGCCTGGCGATCTTCCGCGCGCTTCTGCAGCGACGCGACCACGGCCGCTGCCGCCTGGTCGTACGCGACGAACATCGGGCTGATCTTGGTATCGGCGACCGCGTGGTACGCGGCCATGTCGCCCGCGCGCGCGGCCGCGAATTCGGGCTCGACGCCTTCCTTCACGATCGTCGCATAGCGTGCGGCGAGTTCGTCGACGAGCGCCTGCTCGACGCCGAGCTTCGGCGTGGCCTGGAACGCCTGCCAGTTCTGGTTCGACTTCGCGTACAGCTCCTGCGCGCGGTCGAGCACCTTGGCCGCGTCGGCCGTGTTGCCGGCTTCGGTCAGGGTGCGGAAGCGGTCGAGCGCCACGCGCGCGCGCAGCAACTGCGCCGACGTGTCATCGAGCGCATGGATCGCCGGCAAGTCGACGTGCGCGATCTCGTCGAGCGAGCGGCTCGCTTGATTCAGCGCGTACAGGCCGAGCCCGCCGACGGCTGCGGCCAGCGCCACGAGGATGAGTCCGACCGCCGTGAGCGTCGTGCGGATCGACCAGTTATGCAACATTGCAGATTCTCCCGAAATTCCTGCGCGCGCGGCGCGCTTACCCGCCGAGCGTCTCGATCAGCGCCATTTCACGGCTCGACATCAGCTTCTCGATGTCCATCAGGATCAGCATCCGGCCGTCGACCGTGCCGAGGCCCGTCAGGTACTCGGTCGTCAGCGTCGCGCCGAATTCCGGCGCAGGCATGATCTGGTCGGTCTGCAGCGTCAGCACGTCCGACACGCCGTCGACCACCATCCCGACCACGCGATGCGCGACGTTCAGGATGATCACGACCGTCTGGTGGTCGTACTCGACGCGGCCGAGATGGAACTTGATCCGCATGTCGACGATCGGCACGATGATCCCGCGCAGGTTGATCACGCCCTTGATGAAATCCGGCGCGTTCGCGATGCGCGTGACGCTGTCGTAGCCGCGGATTTCCTGCACCTTCAGGATGTCGATCCCGTATTCCTCGTCGCCGAGCGTGAACACCAGGAATTCCTGGCCCGTCGCGTCGCCTTGTTCCGCGTCGCGGCGGCTCGTTGCCGCGTTCGCCGCGGCCGGATTGATCATTTGGACTTCAGCAGACACGTTTGCCCCCAATCGGTTGAATGGCGAGAGACATCAGAACATCGCGAGCTCGGCGCCGGCACGGGCGCCGTGCGTCGCACGGGTTTCGCGGTTCAGCGCCGCGACGTCGACGATCAGCGCGACGCTGCCGTCGCCGAGGATGGTCGCCGCCGAGATGCCGTGCACCTTGCGGTAGTTGGTTTCGAGGTTCTTCACGACCACCTGCTGCTGGCCGACCAGTTCGTCGATCAGCATCGCGAAGCGGCGCCCCTCGGTTTCCATGATCGTGACGATCCCCTGCGTCGGGTCGGTGCGCGCGTCATCGACCGAGAACACCTCGTGCAGCGCGACGAGCGGCAGGTATTCGCCGCGCACGCGCACCACGCGCTCGCCGTTGCCGACCGTGTAGATGTCGTCGTTCGACGGCTGCAGCGACTCCATCACGAAGTTCAGCGGCAGGATGAAGATCTCGTTGCCGACCTTCACCGACATCCCGTCGAGGATCGCGAGCGTGAGCGGCAGCACGATCCGCGTGGTCGTGCCGCGGCCGGCCTGCGACGTGATCTCGACGTGGCCGCCCATCGACTGGATGTTGCGCTTCACGACGTCCATCCCGACGCCGCGGCCCGACACGTCGGTCACCGTCTCGGCGGTCGAGAAGCCCGGCGCGAAGATCAATTGCCAGACTTCGTCGTCGCTGATGTTGTCGGATACCTGCATGCCCTGCTTCGCGGCCTTCGCGAGAATGCGTTCGCGGTTCAGGCCCGCGCCGTCGTCGCTCACCTCGATCACGATGTTGCCGCCGTGATGCGCGGCCGACAGCACGAGCTGGCCGACCGCGTCCTTGCCGGCGGCGACGCGCTTGTCGACCGTCTCGATCCCGTGGTCGAGGCTGTTGCGCACGAGGTGGGTGAGCGGATCGATGATCCGTTCGATCAGGCTCTTGTCGAGCTCGGTCGCCTGACCGAACGTGACGAGCTCGACCTGCTTGCCGAGCTTGCCGGCGAGGTCGCGCACGAGCCGCGGGAAGCGGCTGAACACGTAGTCCATCGGCATCATCCGGATCGACATCACCGCTTCCTGCAGGTCGCGCGCGTTGCGCTCGAGCTGCGCCATCCCGTTGAACAGGCGGTCGTGCAGCGCCGGATCGAACGCGCTCGCGGTTTCCGCGAGCATCGCCTGCGTGATCACGAGTTCGCCGACGAGGTTGATCAGCTGGTCGACCTTCTCGACGCCGACGCGGATCGAGCTGCCTTCGGCGCCCGAAGCGGCCGCGGCGGCCGGGCGCGCGCGCTTGTCGTCGTGATGCGCGGCGGCCTGCGGCGCGTGGTCGGCGTGCGCTTGCTGGGCCGGCTGCGGCGCGGGCGCGGCGGCGGCCGGCGCGGCGGGCGCGGGCGGCGGTGCCGATGCCGGTGCGGCCGGTTGCGCGGCGGCCTGCGGCGCGAAGACCTCGGCGCGCACCGGCTGCGCGGCGGCGGCCGGTTCTGCAGCGGGAGCCGGTGCCGCAGCGGGTGCCGCGGCTTCATGAGCGGCGGCCGGCGCGGCCGGCGCCGTGCCGTGCGCGACGCGGATCTGGCTTTCGTCGATCACGAAGCAGCACACGGCGACGATGTCGTCGGACGGCACGTCCGATTCGACCCACAGCGTCAGGTCGGCGCCCGCTTGCTCGCGGCCCACGATCCGGCCGAGGTTGCCGAGTTCCTCGGTCAGCAGCTCCTGGTCCTTCGCGTCGACGCCCACGAGCGTGATCTTCAGGTGCGGGCCGCCTTCGTCCGCGCCGGCATCGGCCGCCGGATGCGCAGCCGCGACGGCCTGCTCGACCACGTGGTCGGGCGCGCGATCGTCGCCGGCGGCCGTCTCTGCGGCCGGCGCGACCGGTTCGGCGACAGCGGCGACCGGCGCGGCAGCGGCAGCCGGCGCATCCGCCCCGCTCTCGGCCTTCAGCCGCTCGAGCTTCGCGCAGATCGTCGCGGCGGCGGCCGCGTCCGGTTCGGCGCTCGCACGGTAGTCGACGAGCTGGTCGGACAGCACGTCCTTGGTCTCGAGGAACGCGTCGACCATTTCCTTGGTCAGCGTCAGCTCATGGTTGCGTGCGCGGTCGAGCAGCGATTCGAGGATGTGCGTCGTATCGGTCAGCGCGGAAAAGCCGAACGTCGCGGCGCCGCCCTTGATCGAATGCGCGGCACGGAAGATCGCGGCCAGATCCTCGGGGTCGGGCGAA
The DNA here is from genome assembly GCF_040545135.1 of Burkholderia sp. 572. Lineage (NCBI taxonomy): Bacteria > Pseudomonadati > Pseudomonadota > Betaproteobacteria > Burkholderiales > Burkholderiaceae > Burkholderia > Burkholderia sp. 572. The sequence goes on from NZ_JBEPLH010000013.1 coordinate 79,617, forward strand.
CCGACGTCGAGGTTCAGCAGCAACTGCTCCATCTGCGCGAGCAGCTCGTCCGCTTCGTCGAAAAATGTCTGGTAGAACTGAGTGATGTCGAGAGTCATGCCCGGTCCCGGGTTGAATGCGTCGCGTGAATGTCAGGAGGCGGCCGGTTCGGACAGCGTCGCGACCAGGTCGACCAGCACGGCGGGGTCGATCGGCTTCTCGATCCAGCCGGTCGCGCCCGCGTCGCGCGCGGCGTCCTTGAATGCGTCGCTGCCTTCGGTCGTCAGCACGAGGATCGGCGTTTCCGTATAGGCGGTCAGCTTGCGCAGCGCGGCGATCACTTCGAGCCCGCTCTTGCGCGGCATGTTCTGGTCGGTCAGCACCAGGTCGTACGGCACGGTGGCCGCCAGGTCGAAGCCGGCCTCGCCGTCCGGCGCCACCGTCACGTCGTAGCCGGCCTGCGCCAGCGTCGCCTGGAGCAGCGCACGCATGGTCGCGGAGTCGTCGATGGCGAGAATGGTTCGGATCATGTCTGTCTCGGAATCTTTTAAGCGTCAGGGTTTCGGCACGGCGACGGCGGACGCCGCGAGCGCCGGCCGCGCGGCCGGCGCCGGGCCGGCCAGCTGCTGCGCGAGCTGCTGCGAGCCGGCCGCATCGGCCGACAGCGTCGTGGTCGTCGCATCGTCGCGCATCAGCGCCTCTTCGGATTTGCGGTTCAGCACGATCACGCTGATCCGGCGGTTTTCCGGATCGAGCGGGTCGGCCTTGTTCAGGTTCTGCGTCGACGCGAGGCCGAGCACCCGCAGCACCTTCGCCTCGTCCATGCCGCCGGAGATCAGCTCGCGGCGCGACGCATTCGCGCGGTCGGCCGACAGTTCCCAGTTGCTATAGCCGCCCTCGCCGCCCGCGTACGGCACGGCGTCGGTATGGCCCTGGACGATGATCCGGTTCGGCACGTCGTTCAGCGTCTTGCCGATCTCGCGCAGGATGTCGCGCATGTACGGCTCGACGTTGTCGCTCGACATCGCGAACATCGGCCGCTTCTGCGAATCGACGATCTCGATGCGCAGGCCCATCAGCGTCGAATCGATGCGGATCTGCTGCTTGAACTGGCGCAGCGTCGGGTTGGCCTCGATCGCGGCCATCAGCTTGATCTGCAGGTCGTGCAGGCGCGCCTGCTCGAGCCGGTCCTGCGCACCCTGCGCCTGCGACCGGGAATTCTCGTCGCCCGCTTTCGCGAGGCGCTCGGCGAGCTGCGTCATGCCGTCGGTGCGGCGCAGCGTGCCGGCGTCGACGCTCGACAGGTCGCGGCCGCCGCCGTTGATGATGCTGGAATCCTGCGAGCTGCGGTCGCCGCTGCCGAACAGCGCGGCCTTCAGCGGCGTGTTGAAGTATTCGGCGATCCCCTTCAGCTGCACCGGCGTGACCGAGCTCAACAGCCACATCAGCAGGAAGAACGCCATCATCGCGGTCATGAAGTCCGCGTACGCGAGCTTCCATGCGCCGCCGTGGTGGCCCTTCTTCGCCGGGGCCACCCGCTTGACGACGATTGCGCGATCCTTGCTCTTGCTCATTGGCGGCTCCGCGTCACTTCGCCTTCACGCGGCGCACGTGCTCTTCGAGCTCGGAAAACGACGGGCGCTCGGTCGAGAACAGCACCTTGCGGCCGAACTCGACCGCGATCGCCGGCGCATAGCCGTTCAGCGTCGCGAGGATCGTCACCTTGATGCACTGGAACATCTTGGTCGACTCGGCGACGCGCTGCTCCGCGAGGCTCGCGAGCGGCCCGATCAGCCCGTACGACAGCAGGATCCCGAGGAACGTGCCGACCAGCGCCTGCGCGATCATCGCGCCGAGCACCGCGGGCGGCTTGTCGGCGGACGCCATCGTGTGCACGACGCCCATCACGGCCGCGACGATGCCGAACGCCGGCATCGCGTCGCCGACGCGCATCAACGCATGCGCGGGGCCTTCGCCTTCCGCGTGGTGCGTCTCGATCTCCTCGTCCATCAGGCTCTCGATCTCGAACGCGTTCATGTTGCCGCCCACCATCAGGCGCAGGTAGTCGGTCAGGAATTCGACGATGTGGTGATCGGCGAGGATCTTCGGGTATTGCGTGAAGATCGGGCTTTTTTCCGGGTCGTCGATGTCGGCCTCGAGCGTGAGCGTGCCTTCCTTGCGTGCCTTCGCGAGCAGCACGTAAAGAAGCGCCATCAGCTCCATGTAGACATCCTTCGTGTATTTCGAGCCCTTGAAGAGCGTCGGCAGCACGCGCAGCGTCGCCTTGATGGTCTTGCCGCCGTTGCCGAGGATGAATGCGCCGACGCCGGCACCCACGATCATCAGGATCTCGACGGGCTGGATCAACGCGCCCAGATGCCCGCCTGCCAGCGCATAACCGCCGAAGACGGACAACAGCGTCACGAGTGTTCCCACGATAATCAGCACTGCCTGTCCCTCACGAATGACCGGCGGGGAGACCGCCGTTAAACAGGTTTACGGCAGTCGGCAGGAAAACTTTCGCGGCCGCCCGGCGGCGGCCCGACGGTGTTTACCAGCAATTCACAGACGATTCGCGGACGATTCACGGGCAATTCGCGCCGCCCGGCGCGGCCGCTCGCGCCCGCCCGGCCCGGCGCTCAGGCCGCGGCGGCGGCCAGTTCGGCGCGCGCGGCGGCGGCCTTGCGGGTCTTGCCCGCGCGCGACGGCGGCTGGCAAAGGCCGCAGACGAAACCTTGATGTGGATCATGCGCATGCGCGACGAAGTGGCCGCCGCAGCGCGTGCAGGGGGTCATCTGCAGCATCCCCGAATCGAAGAAACGCACGAGCGTCCACGCGCGCGTGAGGCTCAGCGCGGCCTCGTCGCCGGACAGGTTCACGTGCTCCTGGTAGAGCCGGTACGCCTTCACGATCGACTGGATCGGCTCGCAGCGGCCGTGGTCCTGCATGAACCGGTAGATGTTGTAGAACAGCGACGAGTGGATGTTCGGCTGCCACGTCATGAACCAGTCGGTCGAGAACGGCAGCATCCCCTTCGGCGGCGACACGCCCTTCAGTTCCTTGTACAGCTTGATCAGACGATCCCGCGACAGGCTCGTCTCCGCTTCCAGCAACTGCAGCCGGGCGCCCAGTTCGATCAGTTCGATGGCGAGGGTGATTTCCTTCACCTCGATCACGACGCTTTTGCTTGCCATGGTGATAACCGTCCGCTTGACGTGATTCGGATGGGTGGCCAATACGCTGTCCGCCGGCGCGACACGCCGGGACTCAACGCAAGGCGGGGTGATGGATCAGCGGACGCCTTCGACCTGCTGCCCGGCCATCAGGATGGCCGAGTGGGCGTGCGCGACGACATCGCTGCGGCCCTTGTCGGCGAGCGACGACAGCAGCGCGTGATCATCGAAGCGGAAGCGGCACAGCATCTGGTTGGACGCGGCGAGTTTCACGGTCTGTGCGAGCGTGAGGTTCCCGAGCACGTCGGCCAGTTCCTGGGAAATTCCCATGCGGAACATGCCCATCGCCTTGTCTTCCCGCAGCAGGCGTTGCGCGAGGAGGAGGTACGACAGGTTGACCTCTTTGATCTCACTGAGCATTTCGCTGGTAGCGCTCATGATTCCCCCGTTAAAGAGCTTTCTTTGGCCATTCGTGTTATGAAAACGTTTGCTCGATCAGGGCGCTCTGGGCGCGCAGTCGGCTCGTTTATAGTCTTACAGGGCGAATTTTGGCCAAACGGCATTTATGCCGGTATCAGCGAAGTGGCGTATGCCATGCAGGATTTGTCTGTAAACCGTGTAGGAATTTTTCCGACAAGGCGAATTGAAAGCTTCAGTCGGGAAAGCAAGTGCCGGCGCGGGTTCGGCTGTGATGGATCCAATGGCCTCGGTGCAATAACGAAAGGCTTTCCGGGCAAGGCTGCCGGCAATCGAATCGGTAAAAATTATAGTGCTTTTTCACGATGACGCAACAATAGTTGCATCTGTCTCCATTCCTGATTCCGCGCCCTTTTTCTCGGGGTTTTTGCGTATTTCATCGTGTAACAAGCCTTAAGTGTTTGAAAAAACACTCGAACCCCTCAGGGCGATATCGATAATGGACTCCAATGGGCGGCGGCGCGAGCCGTGCCGGCCCGCCCCGCAGCTTGCCGTCCGGCGCCCCGCGCACCCCGCCCAGGGCACGGCCACGTACCGCCAACCGCGTGCGTCGGCGAGTTCCGCAACCTTGCACGGGATCCGCATCGGCACCCTCGTGCCCCCGGATCAAACAGGAGAACACCCATGCGAATTGCCCAGATCGCGCCGCTTTACGAAGCCGTTCCGCCGAAACTCTACGGCGGCACCGAGCGTGTCGTGTCCTACCTCACCGAGGCGCTCGTCGAACTCGGCCACGACGTGACGCTGTTCGCCAGCGGCGACTCCGTCACGTCGGCGCGCCTCGAGGCGGCCTGGCCGCGCGCGCTGCGGCTCGATCCGTCGATCCGCGATTCGATGGCGCCCCATATGCGCCTCCTCGAGCAGGTCGCCCGGGTCGCGCACGAATTCGACGTGCTGCACTTCCACCTCGACTACCTGCCGTTCCCGCTGATGTCGCGCCTCGACACGCCGTACGTGACGACGCTGCACGGCCGCCTCGACCTGCCGGAACTGCAGCCGGTGTTCGACGCGTTCCCCGACGCGCCGGTCGTGTCGATCTCGAACAACCAGCGCAAGCCGCTGCCGCAGGCTGCGTGGGCCGGCACCGTGTATCACGGGCTGCCCGACACGCTGCTCACGCCGCAGCCGGGCGTGAAGCCCGAATACCTCGCGTTCCTCGGCCGGATCTGCCCCGAAAAGCGCGTCGACACCGCGATCCGGATCGCCGCGCAAAGCGGCCTGCCGCTGAAGATCGCCGCGAAGGTCGACAAGGCGGACGCCGACTATTTCAAGGAAGTGATCGAGCCGCTGCTCGGCGAGGCGCACGTCGAATTCATCGGCGAGATCAACGAGGCGCAGAAGCCCGCGTTCCTGTCCGGCGCGAAGGCGCTGCTGTTCCCGATCGACTGGCCGGAGCCGTTCGGCCTCGTGATGATCGAGGCGATGGCCTGCGGCACGCCGGTCGTCGCATTCAACCGCGGCTCGGTGCCGGAAGTGATCGAGGACGGCGTCACGGGCTTCATCGTCGAGGACGTTCAGGGTGCGGTCGGCGCGCTGCACCGGATCGACAGCCTGTCGCGCACCGCGATCCGCGAACGTTTCGATACGCGCTTCAGTTCGAAGGCAATGGCGCAGCGTTATGTCGAAACTTACGAATCGCTTTGCACGGGAGCGCGCCAACCGGCATTGCGCCGCGTCGCCGGCGCCTGATACGGAAATCCGCGAAGAAATATTTCGTAATCCAATCCGCGCCGCAATCGGCGCGCCAAACAAAAGAGCCGCATCTCGATGCGGCTCTTTTGTTTGGGTTTTCGGTCATTCGGTCATTCGATCAGGAAACGATCGCGGTTTTTACCGACGATCCAATTCGGCGGCTTGCCGCGCCCGCTCCAGGTCGCGCCCGACTTCGGATCGCGGTATTTCGGCGGCAGCGGCGCCTTCTTCGGCGGGCGCCCGCGCTTCGCTCGCTCCGCGAAGCCCAGATCCTGGGCAGTCAGTCCATATTCGGCAATCTTTTGCTGGACTTCGGCAATCACTGCCGCCACTTCCTGGCGGCGCACATCATCCGCCTGGGCCTGCAGATCCGCGATCTGCGCCTTGAGTTTCGCGTATTGAGACATTTTTCGACTCCCCTTTTGATGATGCGGCCCCGGCGAATCCGGCCGGGACACCAACATCCGTTACGCCATCCGCACTGCCGCCCTGCCCTTCGAAATTAATGCTGCCATCTTTAACCGATTCGACTATATCGAGAATGCGGACTTATTCTAATAAGGGCATTCGTCAGCCATTAAAATTTAACAATCGTTGACCCTCCCCCACCCGATTCATTTCCTATAATCCAGACCAATTCCGGATGACGGTTTAAATCCGTCGCATCGTCCGGTCGCCTTCAATCCACTTGAACTTGAACGAGGTCCTTACATGAATCTTTCTCAGCGTCTCGCTGCAGAGGCATTCGGCACGTTCTGGCTGGTGCTCGGCGGGTGCGGAAGCGCCGTGCTGGCCGCCGCCTTTCCGGGCCTCGGCATCGGCTTTGCCGGCGTCGCACTTGCCTTCGGCCTGACCGTGCTGACGATGGCATTCGCAATTGGCCATATTTCGGGCTGCCACCTGAATCCTGCGGTGAGCGTCGGCCTGACGGTCGCCGGCCGCTTCCCCGCACGCGATCTCGTGCCGTACATCGTCGCGCAGGTTGTCGGCGCGACGCTCGGCGCATTCGTGCTGTACCTGATCGCGACCGGCAAGCCGGGCTTCGACGTCGTCGGCAGCGGCTTCGCGACGAACGGCTTCGGCGAGCGCTCGCCCGGCCACTACGCACTCGGCGCGGCGTTCATTTGCGAAGTCGTGATGACGGGCTTCTTCCTGTTCGTGATCCTGGGCGCCACCGACAAGCGCGCACCGGCCGGCTTCGCGCCGATCGCGATCGGCCTTTGCCTGACGCTGATTCACCTGATCTCGATTCCGGTCACCAACACGTCGGTGAACCCGGCCCGCTCGACCGGCCCCGCGCTGTTCGTGGGCGGCGAAGCGATCGGCCAGCTCTGGCTGTTCTGGGTGGCGCCGATCATCGGCGCGGCACTCGCCGGGATCATCTACCCGCTGGTCGCCGGGCGTGACAACGCCGTCGACCTGCTGCCGGCATCCGCTCGCACAAGCGAATAAATCACTACGGGGTCAAGCGAGCAGAGCAGCGAGCCTCACGCTGTCCAAGAAGATAGAGGCAGGTAATTTCGACGGGCGCCGCTGGCGCCCGTTTTTCATTTCCGCCCGGGGCGGACGCTCAGGACGCGGCGGCGTTGCCTTCGAGCGAGAACAGCGTGCGCAGGTGACGGGCGACGCCCGCGTCGAAGTTGTTGCCGATCCGCGGGATGTGCGGCAACCGCGCGACCAGGTCGGGGTTCGCGTTGTTCATCATGAACGCGTGGCCGGCGGTCTCGAGCAGGTCGATGTCGTTCATGTTGTCGCCGAATGCGATGCAGTGGCCGGTGTCGACGCCGAGCCGCGCGAGCACCGAGCGCAGCGCGCGGCCTTTCGACACGTTCGCGGTCATCACTTCCAGGCAGTCGGGCAGCGAGTACGTGACATACAGCGCATCGCCGAAGCGCACGCGCATCTGCTCGGCGACGACCGCCAGATCGGCCGGATCGCCGATGTACAGCACCTTCGCGATATCCGTGCCGTCGTGCGCGGCCATGTCGATCACGTTGTAGCGGAAGCCCGAATCCTGGTGGAATTCGAGCAGGTGCGGCGCGTCGCGGTCGATCAGCCAGCCCTGGTCGGTGAACAGGTTGACGATCACGCGGCCGTGCGCACCGACGATATCCGGCTGCACGAGGCCGCGGACGATTGCCGGATCGATGTCCTGCGCGTGGATCGTCGTGTCGTCCGGCGCATGCACGCGCGCGCCGTTCGACGTGATCAGGTACGGCCGGATGCCGAGCACGTCGCGAATGCCGGCGACGTCCGCGTAGTGGCGCCCGGTGGCGATCACGAACTGCAGGCCGTCGCGGTCGAGCCGGCGGACGGTGTCGATCGTGTACGGATCGAGCTGGTGGTCGCTGTTCAGCAAGGTACCGTCGAGATCGGTGGCGATGACTTTGTACATGGGACGGAAGAATGGCGCTCAGGGCTCTGCGGAACGGCCATTCTAACGTCGTGCCCGGTTGCCCGCCGGACGGTTCCCGGTCGATCGCCGCCGTCGGCCCGGTTTCGGTACGCGTTCAGCTGTCCTCAAATGCCTTCAGTTGCTCAGTTGCCTTCCGCCTCGTGCAGCGCCTGCAGCGCGAGCCGCAGCGCGCCGTGCGCCGAATCGTCGAGCGGCGCGCGCAGCCGGGCGGCGTGGCGCGCCGGCACGGCCGGAGCCAGTGCGTCCGCCAGGCCGCCGCACAGCGCGACCGGCAGCGCCTGCTGCGGATCGAGCGCGTCGATCATCTTGCCGATCTCGTCGCCCGCCTGCGCGATCAGCGCGCCCGCGACCGGATGCGAACGGTGCGCGAACACGATCGGCGCAAGCCGCGCGTAGATCGTCTGGTTCGCATCGCACGACCACTGGACGAGCGCGTCGCGATCCTGCGCGCCCGTTTCCGCGAGCAACGCGTTCGCGAACGCATCGCGCGGTACGCGGCCGTCGAGCGCCTGCTGCGCATACGCGAGCGCGCGCACGCCGAGCCACGCACCGCTCGCCTCGTCGCCGGACGGAAAGCCGAAGCCGCCCGCGATCCGGCAGGCGCCGGCCGCATCGAGCGCCGCCGCGATGCTGCCGGTGCCGAGCGCGACGATGAGCCCCGGCGCGCCGCCGTGTGCGCCGACGACGGTCGTATATGCGTCGCTCTCGACCGCGAGCGCGCCGAGCGGCGCCTGCGCGCGGAACGCGGCGAGCCACGCGGCATTGTTGACGCCCGCGAGCCCGCAGCCGAGCGCGCACTGCGGCCAGTCGAATGCGAGGCCGGCCTGCGTGAACGCGTCCGCGCAGGCCGCGCCGATCGACGCCCACGCGCGCTCGATGCCGAGCCCGAGCCCCGACGGGCCGCCGCGCCCCTGCGCGAGCTCGCGCCCGTGCCGGTCGGCCAGCACCGCGCGCGTGCCCGTGCCGCCACCGTCGATCCCGATCGCAAAAAGTAATGCAGCCATGCCTTCATCCCGCTGATTCGAACAGGCGCCAAGCTTAACCGGATCGGCGCCGCGCGCCCATCTGCCGTTCGGCCGGCTGTTCCGTGAAAAGGGCTTCCGCTATGCTGGCACGATCGAATCGACACTGAAAACGAGGCAGACGATGTCGCAGCGGTGCAACTGGGTGAAGACTGAAGCGGATGCTCACTATCACGATACCGAGTGGGGCGTGCCGTCGCACGACGATCGCCACCTGTTCGAAATGCTGATCCTGGAAGGGGCACAGGCCGGGCTGTCGTGGTCGACGATCCTGAACAAGCGCGCGGGCTATCGCGACGCCTTTGCGGATTTCGACGTCGATGCCGTCGCGCGCTTCACGCCGAAGCGTATCGAAAAGCTGCTCGAGAATCCCGGCATCGTGCGCAATCGCGCCAAGGTCGAATCGGCGGTCACCAATGCGCGTGCCGTGCAGCGCATCCGGGAAGAGCACGGGTCGCTCGCCGCGTTCCTGTGGTCGTTCGTCGGCGGCACGCCGGTCCAGAACGCGTGGCAGTCGTACCGCGACGCGCCCGCGTCGACCGAGCAGTCCGACGCGCTCAGCAAGGCGCTGAAGGCGTACGGCTGCAAGTTCGTCGGTTCGACGATCTGCTATGCGCTGATGCAGGCCACCGGCATGGTCAACGATCACGAGGTCGGCTGCCCGTGCCACGCGCAATGCGCGGCGCTCGGCGGCAAGCAGCCGGCACGCCGGCGCAAGGCGGGCTGACGGCGCGGGCATCCGCCGGCCGCCCATCGTTCGCCGCGGCCCTGCGGCGGTTATGCCGGTTATGCCGGTTATGCCGGCAATTCCGGCCAGGCCGCCCGCCGCCCCCTCACGAAACGATGCGCAACGCGCAACCGCTCACCTGGCGGCGCGCGACGGCGCCGGCGCAACCGCCCGCGCACTGCGTGCGGCCCGCACGCGCGCGCTGCGCTTCTTCACCAAGATGCAGATGCCCGTCACGCTCAGCATCGCGATGACGATCCCGAGCACGCTCACCGCGGCGCGGCCCGCGACGCCGGCGATCCGCCCCGAGTGCAGCGGAAACTGCGCCTGCATGAACAGGTCGCCGGCCGAGCCGCGGCCCGGCACCTGGGTGGCGACGGGCTTGCCGGTCACCGCGTCCCAGTAGAGCCACGCGTTGCCGAGCCCGACGTCGCCGTGATCGTTGCCGGGCGTGAAGAACCCGACCGCGTAGGCATTCATCGCCGGCGCGAACAGCAGCGCGCCGGGCGGCGCGGCGATCCCGGCGTCGCGCCCGGCCGCGCGCGCGATCTCGACGATCCGCTCGCGCCGCAGCATCGTGCTGCCCGGCGGCGCGGGCGGGAAGTGTTCGGGGTTCGTGTACGGCGTCTCGGCGAGCGGCGACACCAGCGATACCAGCGGCCGCACGACGGGCACGGCGAGATTCATCGAGATCGACGTGACCGCGACGACCAGCAGCAGCCCCCACACCCACACGCCGCCCGAGCGGTGCAGGTCGAACACCAGCGGATAGCCGCCGCGCCGCACACGGAACGCGAACGACTTGCGCCAGCTTTTCAGGTTCGGAAACGCGAGCACGAGCGCGATCAGGCTGTCGATCGCCCACACGATGCCGACGACGCCCATCACCCAGAACCCGAAGTTGATCCCGCCGTACACCGGCAGGAACAGCGAATAGTGCAGCCGGTAGATGAACGGCATCAGGTCGAGCCGCGCGAGCGACAGCGCGCCCCATTCGCGGCGCCCCTGCACCGCGCCGGTCGCGGGATCGACGGCGATCTGGCTGAAGTCGAGCGCGTACGGCCGGCCGGTCGCCGGATCGGTGCGCGGCATCACGCCGGCCTGCAGCGTATGGCCCGGTTCGATCGCGAGCGGCAGATAGGTCACCTGCACGCGCGGGTCGGCGGCCTCGATGCGCGCCGCGAGCGCGAGCGGATCAAGCGGCGCCGCATCGCTGCGTGCGGTGTAGAAGTCCGGGTTCAGTAGCGCGTCGATCTCGTGGTCCCACGCGATCAGTGCGCCGGTCAGCCCCGCGACGAACAGGAACAGCGCGATCGCGAGGCCGAACCAGCGATGCAGGCGGACGAGAAACGGTCGCAGGAACGCATTCATCGCGCCCCCGGCAAAGGGAAAGCAGGCCGGCACGAGCGGCCCCGGATCAACGAAATGCAGGTCATTTGAGGTCACGCGCCGCGCACGAGCGGTGCCGGCCGTCGCTGGCGAGGCCGGATGCCCTTGCGCGCGGCATGGAATTGTTGCGCGTTCGACGGGTTTTGGTACGATGCGCGGCATTTTATCGCAATGCGAATGATTCTTACTTGCATTTTTACTTATCCACGATGACCACCAGCCTCGCCCGCCCTCCCGTCCGCCCACGCCGCATGGCCGCCGCCCTTGCCTGCGTTGCCGCGTCGCTCGCGCACGCGGACGATTCTCCCGGCGGCGCCACGGTGCTGCCTGCCGTCAACGTCACGGCCGCGCACGACTCGCCGCAGCACCTGACCGACACGGTCTCCACCGGCGCGCTCGGCACGCGCCGCCAGCTCGACACGCCGTTCTCGACGACGATCGTCACGTCGGAGGAACTCGAGGCACGCCAGCCGTACAAGCTCGGCGACGTGTTCGCGAACGACGCGTCGGTGTCCGACAACAGCGGCGCGTACAGCGCGTGGGCCAGCTACATGACCGTGCGCGGCATGCAGCTCGACTGGCAGAACGGCTACAAGATCGACGGGCTGCCGTTCGTCACGTACGGGATCACGATGCCGTACGAGCAGCTCGATCGCGTCGAGCTGCTGAAGGGGCTCGGCGGTTTCCTGTACGGCTTCGTGACGCCCGGCGGCGTCGTCAACTACGTGACGAAGCAGCCCGGCGCCGAACCCGTGCGCAGCGTCGACGTCGGCTACCGGAGCACCCATGTGTGGACCGAGCACGTCGATCTCGGCCAGCGCTTCGGGCCGGACGGCAGGTTCGGCGCGCGGCTGAACGCGACGCACGAGGAAGGCGGGACGTACAACGACGGCAACATCCGCCGCGACAGCGTATCGCTCGCGCTGCAGGCGAACCTGACGCGCGACCTGTCGGTGAATGTCGGCGCGCTGTACCAGGATCGCCGCACGACGGGCCAGACGCCGTCGATCTTCACCGGCAGCTTTCCAGGCGGCGTGCTGCCCGCGACGATCAGCGGCGGCACGACGAACCTCGGCGGCAGGGACCAGTACCTGAACACGAACCTGCAGCTCTATACGGCCGGGCTGCAGTACCAGTTCGCGCCCGACTGGCAGCTCGACGTCGCGTACAGCTACAGCAAGGCGACGCGCCGCCGCAACGAAAGCACGCTGTACCTGCAGGATGCAGCCGGCAACTACACCGACAGCCGCTACGTCGGGATGGAGGATCACCGCTTCAGCCAGTGGCGCGCGATGGTCGAGGGCAAGGTACGCACGGGAGCGTTCAGCCACCAGATCGTGATCGGCGCGTCGTGGCAGACGCAGGCGAACGACTATTCGGCGAACAGCGTGTTCGTGCCGCTCGGCGCCGGCAACCTGTATACGCCGAATCCGTACCGCTACGACAGCCCGCACGGCTTCGTCCAGTACCGCACGAGCGAGATCGTGCAGAAATCGCTGTTCGCGAGCGACACAGTGCAGCTCACGGCGCGCTGGTCGGTGCTCGCCGGCGTGCGCTACATGAACTACGAGCAGCGCTCGTTCCAGGCGAGCGGCGCCGAGGATCCCGGCTATCGCCAGAACGGCGTGGTGACGCCGACGTTCGGGGTGATGTTCAAGCTCGCGCCGACGACCACCGCGTACGCGAGCTACGCCGAATCGCTCGAGCCCGGCAGCCGCGTGAACGACGTCTACGCGAACGCCGGCCAGGTGCTCAAGCCGCTGCGCAGCAAACAGTACGAACTGGGGATCAAGAGCGAGCACGCGCGCTGGAGCGCGACGGCCGCGTTGTTCCGCATCGAGCGCAGCGCCGAATATGCGAACGCGGCGAACGTCTACGTGCAGGACGGCGAATCGGTCATTCAGGGGATCGAGTTCGGTGCGCGCGCGAAATTCGGCGCGCGCTGGAACGCGGGCGTCGACGTGATGCTGCTCGACGCGTGGTACGCGAACGGGATCGGCAACAACGGCAACCGCGTCGCGGGCGCACCGCGTTTCGTGCTCGCCGGCGACGTCGGCTATGCGGTACCCGGCGTGCCGGGGCTGACGCTCGGCGTCGATGCGAAATTCACCGGCGCGACGCCGCTGCGCGCGGCCGGCGGCCTCGACGCCCCGGGCTTTCTCGTCGTCAATGCGGGGGCGCGTTACCTGACGCGGATCGGCCGCCACGACGTGACGCTGCGCGCGTCGATCGACAACGTGCTGAACCGCCGTTACTGGGAATACCAGTACGCGGACTACGTGAAGCCGGGCGACCCGCGCACGGTGAGCCTGAGCGCGAAGATCGACTTCTGAACCCCGCGCCGGCGGCCGCAGGCCGTCGGCTGCCGGCCGGCATGGCCGCACCGCGGCGGCCTCGGGATTTTCCCGAGCCGCAAAAGCAAAACGGCGGAGCGGCTTCTTTCGAAGCTCGCTCCGCCGTTTCGCGGCGAACCGTCAGACGCTCTTAGTGGAGCTTCTTCGGCAGCATCTGGCTGCGCAGGCGCTTGTGCAGGCGCTTGACGGCTGCTGCCTTCTTGCGCTTGCGGACTGCGGTCGGCTTTTCGTAGGACTGGCGTTCGCGCAGTTCAGCGATCAGGCCATTTTTTTCGATAGCACGGCGAAAGCGGCGAATCGCCACTTCGAACGGCTCGTTTTCTTTCAGAAGAATCGTCGTCATGTCGTTCCTAAATTGCTTAAACGGTCAAAAACGTAGCGGCCAAGCGCCACGCACCGGCCATCCGAGCGTCCCCACAAACAGGCGAAACGAGCGGAAATACGGCCTCGGAGGCCGGAAAAGAGAGGCGGAAAGCACCGCGAGTACGCTTCACAAGCCGCGTGCAGCGCCGCGTTTGACTGCCAGCAGACACGCCGAAAACGGCAGAGGCTTGACAGAAATCTCAATTCAGCCCGCCATCATAGCAGGGAATCACAGACAAAACCACCCTTTTGTCGATTGCGTGTGCACAGGCGAACGACTGCGTGGCGAGACCGCCCTTAAGCCCCGTCCATCCGGCATCGCGCCGGATCGGTCCGAAATGACAAAGAAGGATAAAAAATCGGGCCGAATCTCAACGCGCCCCTCAAGTTTTGTTTTGGTGCGCCGAAATCCTGCTCTGAGGCGGCCAGCAATGAACGAGTGCTTCCGCCGACGCCAAAACGGCTTTCCAGGGCTTTCGGCTTACACAGGAGATTTTTCCATGCTCGGAATTAACAGCAACATCAACTCGCTGGTTGCACAGCAGAACCTCAACGGCTCGCAAAACGCCCTGTCCCAGGCAATCACCCGCCTGTCGTCGGGCAAGCGCATCAACAGCGCGGCAGACGACGCAGCAGGCCTCGCGATCTCGACCCGGATGCAGACCCAGATCAACGGTCTGAACCAGGGCGTGTCGAACGCGAACGACGGCGTGTCGATGATTCAAACGGCATCGAGCGCACTGTCGTCGCTGACGAACAGCCTGCAACGTATCCGCCAGCTGGCCGTCCAGGCATCGACGGGCACGATGTCCTCGACCGACCAGGCGGCACTGCAACAGGAAGTTGCGCAGCAGATCCAGGAAGTGAACCGTATCGCGTCGCAAACGACGTACAACGGCACGAACATCCTGAACGGCAACGCAGGCATCGTGTCGTTCCAGGTCGGCGCGAACGTCGGTCAGACGATTTCGCTGGACCTGAGCCAAAGCATGTCGGCTGCCAAGATCGGCGGCGGCCTGGTGCAGAAGGGTCAGACGGTCGGTACGGTGACGGGCCTGAGCCTCGACACCGCCGGCGTGTACACGTCGTCGGGCGCGGCGATTACCGCGATCAACGTGCTGTCGGACGGTCAAGGTGGCTACACGTTCACCGACCAGAACGGCGGCGCCATCGCGCAAACCGTTGCTCAGTCCGTGTTCGGCGCAAGCGCAACGACCAGCAACGGCACGGCAGTCGGCAATCTGTCGATTCAAGCGAGCGCAACCAGCACGAGCATGTCGTCGGCGGCGCTCACCGCAATCACGAACGCAGTTGCGCAGATCAACGCCGTCAACAAGCCGGCAACCGTGTCGGGCCTCGACATCAGCACCGTCAGCGGTGCGAACGTTGCGATGGTGTCGATCGACAACGCGCTGCAAACGGTGAACAACGTTCAGGCACAGCTCGGTGCGGCACAAAACCGCTTCACGGCAATCGCCACGGCGCAGCAGGCAGAATCGACCGACCTGTCGTCGGCACAGTCGCAGATCACCGACGCGAACTTTGCGCAGGAAACCGCGAACATGTCGAAGAACCAGGTGCTGCAACAAGCTGGCATCTCGGTGCTCGCACAGGCAAACTCGCTGCCGCAGCAGGTCCTGAAGCTCCTGCAGTAATCGCGTAGCAACCCACGGCCGGGCCCCGCGTAACGCGCGGCCCGGCCGTCGTCACTTGGCGCGCGGGGCGTTGCCCCGCCGCCAGGTCCTTATCCAGAATTTCACGGACTACCCGCCGCACGGAGCACTACGATGTCGACGATCAATCCCGCCGTCACCGCCGCCAACAGCTCGGCCAACAGCGCGCTGCAACAGGCTGCCCAATCGATCATCAGCGGATCGACCGGCAACTCGTCGATGGACGTCAACTCGCTCGTGACGGCACTCGTCAATGCGAAGACCGCCGGCCAGACCGCCGCGCTCAGCGCGCAGCAGGCCAGCGACAACACCCAGATTTCCGCGTACGGCGCCCTTTCGGCCGCGCTGAGCGCACTCCAGGCCGGCGTCACGACACTGTCGAACGGCTCGCTGCAGAACACCTTCACCGCCACCGCGAGCGGCACCGGCCTGACCGCGACCGCGGGCGCCGGCGCCGTCGCCGGCAGCTATTCGGTCGGCGTCACGCAGATCGCAACGTCGCAGTCGCTGTCGTCGGCCGCGTTCGGTGCGTCGACGACGCTCGGCACCGGCACGATGACGCTGTCGCTCGGCAGCAAGTCGTTCACGGTCAACGTGGGCAGCAACAACAACACGCTGTCCGGCATCGCCGCCGCGATCAACAACACGACCGGCAACCCGGGCATCGTCGCGTCCGTCGTCAACGGCAGCGACGGCGCGCACCTCGTGCTCAGCTCGACGCCAACCGGCGCGGCGAATGCGATCAGCGTCACGGTCAGCAACGTGACCGGCGACAACGGCCTCTCCAGCCTCGGCGTCACGTCGACGGCCAGCACGACGGGCGGCCAGTCGTCCATTGCGTCCGCCAACAGCAGCGCCGCCTGGAAGCAAAGCACCGCCGCGCAGGACGCCGCCTTCACGATCAACGGCATCGCCGCGACGAGCGCGAGCAACACCGTGACGGGCGCGATCACCGGCGTCACGCTGAACCTGACCTCGGCCGCCGTCAGCGGCACGCAGCCGCAAACGCTGACGGTCGCCACCGACACGAAGACGCAAGCGTCGGCGATCAACAACTTCGTGACGCTCTACAACACGCTCGTCACGACGATGGGCTCGCTGTCGAGCTTCACGGCCGGCGCGTCGTCGCAAGGCCCGCTGCTCGGCGACTCGACGCTGAACACGATCCGCAACGCACTCGCGTCGGTCGTCGCGGGCGGCGTGAGCAGCAACGGCTCGACGGTCAACCTCGCGTCGATCGGCGTCACGCTGCAGGCCGACGGCACGCTGCAGGTCGACAGCACCGCGCTCAACTCCGCACTGCAGAACAACCCGACCGGCGTCGCATCGCTGTTCAACTCGACGAACGGGATCGGCCAGCAGCTGACGAAGGACATCACGAACTACACGCAGACGGGCGGGCTGATCGCCGCACGCACGACCGCGCTCAACAACGACCTGAAAAGCGTCGCCACGCAGCAGACCAACCTGTCGAACTACGTCGCGCAGCTGACCAGCCAGTACCAGGCGCAATTCACCGCGCTCAACACGCTGATGGCGACGATGAACAGCAACTCGCAGTACCTGACGCAGCTGTTCGGCGGCACGAACAGTGCCGGCGCGCTGTCGAGCAACAAGAGCTGACCGCCGGCCGGACAGGAGAGCCACGATGGAACAGACCGAACTGATCGCCCAGCTCGACGCGCTCACCGACGCGATCGAACATGCGGCCGCGATGGCCGACTGGATCGAGGCGGCGCGCCTCGTCGACCTGCGCGAGCCGCTCGTTGCGTCGCTCGCGGCCGATCAGCCGCCGGCCGGCATCGCCGCGATCCGCCGGATTCAGGCCAGCAACGCGCGCATCTTCGCCGATGCGCAACGCGCGCAGCAGGAGCTGACCAACGAATACCAGGCAGCGATGGGCCGCGTGCAGGCCGTCGGCCAGTACCAGAGCATCGCGAGCCGTTAAATCGCGCCACGCGGCGCCGACACGCGCGCGCCGCCAACCTGACAACAAGAACTACGCGCTGATGTGAGGGCGTGCTCGTTCGCCTCCGCCCGCCTCGTGCGGGCGTTTTTTTTGGGGTGCCGCCCGGCCCCGCGGCGGGCCGTTCAATCGGCCAAACTGACCGGGCTTTTACCGTCATCTCGCGGTATCGGCGCAGCGGCACGCTACCCATAATGGTATCGACCGACTTTCCGCAGATCCCATCATGTTCTCGACCGAACTGCCCGCCTCCGCCGCGCTCACGCCCGAACAGCAGCTTGCGCAGGACATTGCGCTCGTCATGGACAACGCGCTCGAGCGCCATCGCAGCGGCGCGTTCGACGACGCCCGGGCGCTGTACGAGGCCATCCTCGACGCGGTGCCCGCGCATGGGGATGCGCATTACAACCTCGCGGTGCTGCTGGCCGATACGGGCCACGCGGCCGACGCGGTGCCGCATTTCGAAGCCGCCCTCGGCGCGAGCCCGGACAACGGCTACTACTGGGTCAGCTACATTCACGCGCTGCATCGCAGCGGGCAGACGGCCGCCGCGTGGATCGCGGTCGAAATCGCGCAGCAGCGCGGCGTGCACGGCCCCGCGCTGAACGGCCTGATCGCCCAGTTGGCGTCACCCGACATCGTGCTCGCAACTGCAGCGGTCGCGGCCGCCCCAAGCGGCATCGACGCGGCGATCGTCCTGGAAACCGCGGCCGGGCGGAGCGACTCAGGCAAGTCTGCCCGCCGCCCCAATCAGACGCTGCTGCAAAAGCACGCAGCGCTGTTCGACAAGAACAGGCACGCGGAAGCCACCGCGCTTGCACGAAAACTGGTCGCCGACTATCCGGAAGACGGCGCATGCTGGCGCGCGCTGTCCGCCTCGCTTCACCGGGAAGGCCGCTTCCCGGAGATGATCGAGGCCGGCTTGCGCACGGTCGAATTGCTGCCGAACGAAGTCCTCGTGCGCATCCTGCTGGCCGATACGCTGCGGGCGATGAACCGTCTCGCGGAAGCCGACGAGCAGTGCATGCGCCTGTACCAGCTTCAGCCCGATCACCCGGAGGCCATGCGGATCCGAGGTCTCGTGCTGTTCGCGCTGCGCCGCACGGATGAAGCGCTCGCGGCCTGCCGGCGTGCGGTCGAACTCGCGCCCGGCGCGGCCGCGCCGTGCGGCACGCTCGGCTTCGTGCTGCTCGAACTGGGCGCAACGCAGAAAGCGATAGGCTGGCTGAAGCGCGCGATCGAAATCAACCCGACCGACAGCGTCACCCATAGCAGCATGCTGTTCTGTATCGCGCACAGCAGCGAATTCGATCCGCAGGCGCTCGTGGCGGAGCACCGCAAGTTCGGCGAGCGCTACGACAATCAAAAGCGCAAGCGTGCGGCCGTGTTCTCGAACCCGCGCGATCCGGCGCGCAAGCTGCAGGTCGGCTTCGTGTCGGGCGACCTGTACAGCCACGCAGTCGCCTCCTACGCGGTGCCCGTGATCGAGCATCTCGCGGCCGACCCCGGCATTGCGATGCACTTCTATCACAATCACTTCGAGGAAGATCACACGTCCGAGCGCTTCAAGGCCCACGCCACGACCTGGCGCAACGTCACCGGCATGAGCGACTCGGCCTTCCTCGAACGCGTGCGCAACGACGGCATCGACATCGTGATCGACCTGTCGGGCCATACCGGCCGCAACCGGCTCGTTGCGCTGGCGCAGCGCGCCGCGCCGGTTCAGGCGTCGTGGATCGGCTATCCGGCCACGACCGGCCTCACCGCGATGGACTACTACCTGACGGACCGCTTCGTCGCGCCGCACGGCGCATTCGACGACCAGTTCGTCGAGCAGATCGTGCGGCTGCCCGCGATCGCGCCGTTCATGCCGCCGCCGAACTGCCCGCCCGTCAACGTGCTGCCGGCGCTGCACAACGGCTATACGACGTACGCCAGCTTCAACCGCCTGAACAAGCTGAGCCCGCACGTGATCGAGGTCTGGGCGCGCGTGCTGCATGCGGACCCGACCGCACGCATGGCGCTCGGCGCGATCGGCAACGACGGCGACCAGCAGACGCTGACCGAATGGTTCGCAGCCGCCGGCATCGATGCCGGCCGCCTGACGTTCCACCGGCGCTCGAACATTCCCGTCTACATGCAGCAGCATCACGGCGTCGACCTCTGTCTCGACGCGTTCCCGTACACCGGTTCGACGACCACGCTGAACGCGCTGTGGATGGGCGTACCGACCGTGACGATCCCCGGCGCGACGATGGCCGGGCGCGGCAGCGCGGGCTGGCTGCAGCACGTCGGGCTCGACGCGTACATCGCGACCGACGAGGACGACTTCGTCGCGAGGGCGCTGGCGCTCGGCCGCGACACCGCCGCGCTGCAGGCGCTTCGCGCCGGCCTGCGAGCGCGCTGCGGAGAGTCCGCCGCGTTCCGGCCGGCTGTCGTCGCGGCCGGGCTGTCGTCGGCGCTGCGCACGATGTGGACCCGCTGGTGCGCGGGCGAACCCGCGACCGCATTCGATACGCCGCTGTTCGACGACACGACCACCGCACAGGCCGCGGCAGAGGCCTGAACCTCACGTCAGATCGAGAGAGACCATCATGACCGCCAGCCTGCCCGCGTCGTCCGTCGCGCAACTGCCGCACGAACGCATCTACGTCACGCAGCCGCACCTGCCGCCGCTCGACGAATTCCTGCCGTACCTGGAGAAGATCTGGGAGAGCCGCACGCTGACCAACGGCGGCCCGTTCCACCAGCAGTTCGAGCGCGCGCTGTGCGAGTATCTCGGCGTGCCGCACCTGTCGCTGTTCGCGAACGGCACGCTCGCGCTCGTCACCGCGCTGCAGGCGCTGCGCATCAACGGCGAAGTGATCACGACGCCGTATTCGTTCGTCGCCACCGCGCATTCGCTGCTGTGGAACGGCATCAAGCCGGTATTCGTCGACGTCACGCCCGGCACGCTCAACCTGGACCCCGCGCGCATCGAGGCGGCGATCACGCCGCAGACCACCGCGATCATGCCTGTGCACTGCTACGGCAATCCGTGCGATGTCGACGCAATCCAGAAGATCGCCGACAACTACAACCTGCGCGTGATCTATGACGCCGCGCATGCGTTCGGTGTGCAGAACACCACCGGCAGCGTGCTCACCCACGGCGATCTGTCGGTGCTGAGCTTCCACGCGACGAAGGTGTTCAACACGTTCGAAGGCGGCGCGATCATCTGCCCCGACGCGAAGACCAAGCAACGGATCGACCACCTGAAGAACTTCGGTTTCGTCGACGAAGTCACGGTCGTCGCGCCCGGCATCAACGGCAAGATGAGCGAAATCAACGCCGCGTTCGGGATGCTGCAGTTGCAGCACATCGACGGCGCACTCGCGCGCCGCCGCGAAATCGACACGCTGTACCGCACGCTGCTCGCCGACGTGCGCGGCATCCGCTGCGTGCCGCTCGGCGGCCAGACCGTCGCGAACCACGCGTATTTCGCGATCCTCGTCGACGAAGACTACCCGCTCGATCGCGACGGGCTGTACCGGAAGCTGCGCGACTACGACGTGTACGCGCGCCGCTACTTCCATCCGCTGATTTCGGAATTCCCGATGTACCGCGGGCTGCCGTCCGCCAACCGCGACAACCTGCCCGTCGCGACCGAGGCCGCGCGCAAGGTGCTGTGCCTGCCGATCTACCCGGCGCTCACCGACGACATGGTCCGCCGTATCGTCGAGCTGATCGCGCGCTGACGCGCGACGCCTACAGGTAACGCTCGCCGGCCGCGCGCGCGCGGATCCGGCGGGCCGGGTTGCCGTACACGACGGTGTACGGCTCGACGTCGTGCAGCACGACCGCGCCCGCGCCCACGACGCCGTGCTCGCCCACCGCGATCCGGTGCCGCAGCATCGCACCGAGGCCGATCGCCGCGCCGCGGCCGATCCGGCAGTTGCCGCCCGTGACGACGCCTGGCGCGAGGCTCGAGAAATCCTCCATCGTGCCGTCGTGATCGAGCGACGCGTTCGTATTGACGATGCACCCGCTGCCGATCGTGCAGCACGGGTTGATCACCGCGCCGGCCATCACGACCGTCCCCGCGCCAATCGTCGACGCCTTGCCGATGCATGCGGCCGGATGCACCGCCGACACGCACGGCAGGCCCGGCACGAGCGCCGCGAGAGCGGCAGTCACGTTCTCGCGCGCGTGGTTGTCGCCGATGGCGACCAGCAGCCCGGCGATGCCGTGCGCACCGACCAGATCCGGCAGGTCGCGTTCGGCGCCCAGCACCGCGTAGCCGAGGGTCTCCTCGCCGCGGGGCCGGAACGAATCGATCAGCCCGGCGATCCGGTACCGGCCAGCCTGTTCGACGATGTCGATCACGACCTTGGCGTGACCGGACGAGCCGACGATGACGATGTTTTCCACAAGGGCCTCGATTGATCTGAAAGCAGGGGCGGCCTTGCCGCGTTCCCCGCAGTATGCCGCGTCGCCATACCCGCGCGGCGCGCGCCATCATGTCAGACGACCTGCGCCGTCTCGTCCGCCGTCACGCGACCAGCTGCAAAATGCGCGGCAAACGCCGCCCGCAAGCGCTCGGCCAACCGGATCCAGCTCTCGTCGCGCCCGCGCCGGAACAGCCGCACCGTGCCCGGATACCACGGCGAATCGTCGCGGCCGTGCATCCAGCGCCAGTCCACGTCCTGATTCGGCAGCAGCACCCAGCAAGGCTTGCCGAGCGACGCGGCCAGATGCGCGGTGGACGTGTCGACGCACACCACGAGATCGAGTTGCGCGACGATCGCGGCCGTATCCGCGAAATCGTCGATCTCCGAGCCCAGATGCAGCAACGGCAGGCCGCCCGGCGGCTGACGCGCCTCGTCCTCGCCCTGCCCTTTCTGCAGACTCACGAAATTCACCCCCGGCACGCTCCAAAGCGGCGTCAGCAACGCAAGCGACGGCAGCGAGCGGTGCGCGTCGTTGTGATGCTTCGGGTTGCCTTTCCACACGAGGCCGACGCGCGGGCCGGCCGGCAATACATCGAGGCTTGCGCGCCAGCGCGCGACGCGGGCCGGATCGGGCGTGAGCCGCACCGGCGGCGGGATCGTGTCGAGTGTCGTGCCCGCGTGCATCGGCGCGCTCAGCAGGCTCGTCCAGTAATCGAACTGCGCGGCTTGCGCCGTCGCCGTCTCGTGATCGAGCACCGCGTCGACGCCGTCGACCGTCGCCATCAGCCGATGCAGCGCGGGCTGGCACGCGAACACCACGCGCGCCGCGTGCCGCTCACGAAATTCCGCGAAATAGCGGCTGAACTGCAGCATGTCGCCCAGGCCGTCTTCCTGCCAGACGAGCAGCGTCTTGCCGACGAGCGGCTCGCCCTGCCACTGCGCGCACCGCAGCACCTCGCGGGTCCGGCGGTGCACGAACGCCGTGTGTTCGTAGCGCGATTCGTAGCGCCGCCAGCCTTCTTCGAACCGGCCCAGGCCGAGCAACAGCGTCGCCAGGCCGAAACGCGCATCGCCATAGTCCGCACGCAGTTCGAGCGCGCGGCGGTACGCGCGTTCGGCGTCGTCGTGGCGGCCGGCATGCGCGAACGTGGTGCCGAGGTTGTAGTGCACTTCGGCCATGTCCGGAGCGAGCGACAGTGCCTCGGCGAACACGGCCATCGCTTCGTCGTGACGACCCTGCGCGCGCAGGACGCAGCCGAGATTGTTGTGCGGCTGCGGCAGGCCGGGACGGCAACGGATCGCGTCGCGATAGGCCGCTTCGGCTTCCGGCAGGCGATCGAGGTTCTGCAACGCGACGCCGAGGTTGTAGTGCGCCTCCGGGTGATCCGGGCACAGCGCGAGCGCCTGGCGGCTGGCGGCTTCCGCTTCCGGCAGCCGCTGCATGTCGACGAGGATCGCGCCGAGATTGGCGTGCGCAAGCACGGAGTCGGTGCGCACGGTAATCGCGAGCCGGTAGGCGAGTTCCGCTTCGGCGTGGCGGCCGAGCACACGCAACAGGTTGCCGAGATCGGTCAGCACGTCGGCCGACTGCGGCTCGATCAGCAGTGCCTGCCCGAATGCCTGCTCGGCTTCATCGAGCCGGCCGAGCGCTTCGAGCACCTTGCCGAACCGGTGATGGTGCGACGCCCGCAGCGGCGTGACGGACGCGAGCTGCCGGCGCAGGAGCGCCTCGGCATCGGCCAGGCGCCCTTGCGACACGAGCAACGCGCCGAGGCCGTCGCTGGCCGGCTCGAACGCCGGCATCGCGTCGATCGCGCGCCGCCACCATGCTTCCGCGTCGGCCAGCCGGTTCAGGCCGAGCGCGCAGACGGCCGCGATGTGCAGCGCCGCGACTGCCGGCGCCGGCCGGCCGAGCAGGGGCGCGACGAGCGACAGCGCGTCGGCGAACTGTCCGTTCTGGCACCGGGTTGCGGCGTGTTGAACCAGCGCGGATTCGTCGGAAGCAGGGGTCATGTCATGCGGCGCCGCACGGCGCGCGGCGCGAACGGACGTTCAGACGGACGCCGGCACGGCGGCCGGTTGGCCCGGCTGGCTGACGGCCCGGTCCCTGGCTTCCTGGAGCGCCGCGAGCGTGTCGAGTGCACGCCCTTCGTCGGCGGTGAGATCGACCAGAAATGCATCGTTGTTCTGCTTGATCCAGTCGAGCGGCATGTCCCACCACGCGAGCTGCAGCAGTCGTTCGCGCACTTTTTCCGTGAAACGGAAGCGCACCAGACGGGCCGGCGAGCCGGCATAGATGCCGTACGCCTCGGTGCGGAAATTGGGCGGGATGACGGCCCGCGCGCCGATCACGCATCCGCTCTCGATCTGACTGCCACCGAGAAACAGCGCTTCGTCGCCGATCCAGACGTCGTTGTGGATCACGGTGTCCGCGTATTGCGGCATCGGCGGATTCTCGAGGCCGTTACCGTAGAGGCTGAACAGGCTCGTGGAAATGGTCCGGATCTCGTGCTGGCCATTCAACAGGAATCGCAGACGCATTCCGCCAGCCACGTGCTTGCCGATCACGAGTTTCTGAACGTCCCGATCGTACTTTGCGATCGAACCCACACCGATCGACGAGCACCGGCCGATATGACACGTCCCCATCGGCGCCTCTTCATCGACCCAGTTGCGGAAAAAATTGTTCGGAATCGCCGAAAAGGCACCATCCCGGTAGCCGAGCACGATGAAATGCTTCGCCCACGGATGGTCAGGCAGCACGCCAATACAATCGTCGGAGGTCGTAACGTTCATTCGCGGTCGCAAGTGTGCCGGTGCGGCGGCTCGATGCCGGGCCGCTCGAAACGGCGGTGGAAAACGTCGCGGCACATCGGCCACGAACAGGGACGATGCAGTATAGAAAGCCGGCGACGGCAACCGACAACGAATAAGAACGGCGTTCTGGCTTCTGTTCCGGAGATAGGGGCTGGTGGGGTCTCGCGTCCGCGGCCCGGATGCGGCGCGCGTGGGCGTGGAATTGCCGTCGCCGGCCGATGACGGGTGCGTGCATCATTCGGCGCTCGGGCATTGGCGCCCGGTTTTCCTTCGTGATGCTCACACGTCGGCGGAGGCGCCGCTTCGATCCGGCCAGCACGTTCCGTCACCGGAGCCGGCCGCCGTGGCGATGTGCTGCCGCCGCCTTCACCAACGGTGCGCGCCGCTCACTCTCCCGCACTCAATTACTCGACGAACACCCGCCGCAACTACTCGAACTGCAAGAGCTGGAACTGCACGAACTCGACGAACTGCAGCTCGACGACGAGCAACTGCTGTCCGATGCATCGAACGAACTACCGCTGCCCGCTTTCAGGGCGGCGAGCGACGACATCCGCGACGCGGTCTGCACGGTTTGCGAATACACCGACCAAGCGGTGCCGGCCAGCGCACCCGCACCGAACAGCGCGGCAGTCCACAACAACGGGTCCGGGTCGTCGCGTTCGCGGTCCTGCGTCTGCTGCGTTGCGTGCGCATCGGGTTGCGAGGATTGCGGGCGCTGCGGATTTCGCGCGGCGCGCGGATCGTGCGCGATCCGGCGCGCAAGCAGCGCGGCCCGCCCGGCAGCCGTCGCCCCACCGCGCCCGAAACCGGTCAGCCGCCGCACGACGATCCGGTACGCGACCGCGAACACCACCATGCAGACCGCGAGCAGCAACACGGGCCGCCCGCGGCTCAGGCCGATCGCGAGTTTCGCGGCCCCCGTGCCCAGTACGATCAGCACGATCGCACGCGCGGCCAGGCGCGACGCGCGCATCTCGCCGGGTGCCCACAGCCAGCCTTGTGCGCGCATTCCGTCGACGACCTCCTGCGCATACCCGGCGAGTCGCTTGCGAAACACGTCGTAGCTCACGGTGCCGGACGGCTGCTCCTTGAGCCACGCGCAGTGGTCGTCATGGCGCCCCGCACGTTCCATGTCGGCGATCTGCACGTAGCCGCCCTGCCCGGGGGCGGTCCACAGGTCGACCGCGCCCGCCTGCGCGAGCGACATCGTCACGACCTGGGCGACCCGTGCCTCGCCGCCGGTGAGATAGGCGACTTCGTCGGTGCTCAGGTCGGCCGACGCCTTGCGCGTACGCCCGCCCCAGCGTCGACAGCGGAACTCGATCGCCTGAAGCACGACGATCAACAACAACGCGACGACGCACGCCGGCACATAGAACGCGAGAAACTGCGGCCCCGCGTAGTTCAGCACGTTGAAGTCCTGCGCCGATGCGCAGGTCGCCGCGACGCTCGCGGCGGCAGCCGGCCAGGCGAGTTTCGGCAGCCGGTCGCGCCAGGTCCTGCGCGCCGGCACGGCGGCCGGCGAATTCGCGTCCCCCGCCCCGTTCGCGGCCGACGGTTCCGGGGGCAGCGATCCGGATGCGGCACGCAGGCCGGCAGGCCGCGGCCAGATCAACTCCGGCGGCTCGCAGCCGAACAACCGGCGATAGCTGTCCAGCGTGTCGCGATAACGCTGCGCGTACACGGCGGCCTCGTCCGGCGCGCCCGTGCCGGGCATGTGATGCAGTTGCGCGCGCAGCACGCCGGCGCAGAAGACGTCCCAGTATTCGAGCGTGTATTGCAGGTGGAAATGCCACGCGGCATCGATCGCGACCGACGGCGTGACCGGGTGTCCGGCCGCCTGCGCGAGAAACGCGAAGCGCTTGTATTCGTCGATCACGGCCAGCGCGTGCGCATGCGACCAGCCTTCGGCTTCGGCAAGACGCCGGCTGTACGGCAGCGGCGCGTTCGGGTCGTCAGGGGAATACGCGTGCAGACGCGCGAGCAGCGCGTGCTGAGCATCGGTCAGCGCGCGGGCATCGACTGCGGTCGAGGTAGACGGAATGGCAGCCATCGGGAGTCGGCGCGATGCGCGGACGGCCGCCGCGATCGACGCTTGGAGTTGTCGTTGCGCGGGATTCTCGCACATCGGCGAGGCGGCGCGACGGCATGCCGGGCCTGCATGCAGGGCCGCTTGCGGCGCTGCGCCGCGGGTCAGAAAGTCAGAAATCGAGCTGCGCGATCGTGATGTCGAGCGCGGCCGCAACCTTCTTGCGCAGCTTCTCGCGCTTTTCCTGTTTGGCGTAGTCCGAGCGACTGATGCCGATCCGCCGCGCGACCTCGGCCCGCGTCAGGCCGAGATGCTCGCGCCACGCGCGCGCGGGCGAGCTTCCGTCGAACACGACGCGCGTCACGAGCTCGTGCGGAATCAGGTCGCGTGCGGCGCACCGCTGCGCGACATAGTCCGCGTACGGAATCACGACGAAGGCTGGCGCGCCGTCCGGGCCGTTGATGATCTGGACTGGGAGGGATTTGCTCATGCGGTGATCGCGGCGCCGGTTTCCGGGCGGCTGTTCGTCGTTTCGGTCGACATGTTCAATCGGCGTTTCAGGCGGGCTTCGGGTGCGTCGAACGACATCGGTGCAAGGTTTCGCCCGGTCGAATGCACGCGATCGGAAACCGCCATGCTGATAGCCGGCCGGAATATTACTGCAAGCGGGGAAATGGTGATGCGGATGAGATGGCGAAACCGCCAAGCGCCTGAACAGGCATGTTTTGGCGCGCCCGGCTGGGATCGAACCAGCAACCCCTGCCTTCGGAGGGCAGTACTCTATCCATTGAGCTACGGGCGCGTGTGACAGTGAAACGACCCCAATATACAGGCCGCCCACGATTGGCAAGACGGCAAGGATACCCGGTTTCCCATGACGCGTCCACCTTGCCCGACGAATCCCCGCCGCACCGCGCTGCGTGCGGGTAAACACGCGCCATCGCGCCGCTCGCCGTGATGTAAACGTTCCGTCTATAATCGTCCGTGCTTCATTGGACTGCCATTTTGCCGTTGTACCGCGCTCACAATTCCTATTCACGGAGACGAGGCAAGCATGAGCGAAGCACCCCACGAATCTCCCGTCAAAACCCCCGGGCAGCTGATTGCCGTCATCATCGCGTCGTTCGCGATTCCGATCATCCTGATCGTCCTGTTCGCCAATTATGCGAACCATGCGTTCCGCGCCGGCGCCGGCACGGACGC
Organism: Burkholderia sp. 572; assembly: GCF_040545135.1. Lineage (NCBI taxonomy): Bacteria > Pseudomonadati > Pseudomonadota > Betaproteobacteria > Burkholderiales > Burkholderiaceae > Burkholderia > Burkholderia sp. 572. The sequence continues at coordinate 107,330 of NZ_JBEPLH010000013.1, forward strand.
GCTATCCGACGAGCAGGTCGCCGCGCGTATCGCCCCGCTCGCGCAGGTCGAAGTGAAGGACGCCAACGCACCCCGCACGTACAAGACCGGCGAGGCAGTCTACAAGGCCGTCTGCGTGACCTGCCACGGCACGGGCGCCGCCGGCGCGCCGAAATTCGGCAACAAGGACGACTGGGCACCGCGCATCTCGCAAGGCTTCGACACGCTGCTGAAGACGGCGCTGGCCGGCAAGGGCGCGATGCCGCCGCGCGGCGGCACGAGCCCCGACGACGTCAGCGACTATGAAATCGCCCGCGCGATCGTCTACATGGCGAACAACGACGGCGCGAACTTCCCCGAACCGGCCGCACCGGCCGCCAACGCGGCGCAGCCCGCCAGCGGCGCGGCAGGCGCGGCAGGCGCATCGGGCCCGGCCGACGCCGCGAGCGCGCAGATCGCCGCCGCGCAGGCCGCGATCGCCGCGATCCCGAAGGCCGGCGAACAACCGGCGGCCGCCCCGGCCAGCGCCGATGCCGCAACGGCCGGCAAGGCACTGTACTCGTCGACCTGCGTGGCCTGCCACGGAGCAGGCGTGCTCGGCGCGCCGAAGTTCGGCAGCAAGGAAGACTGGGCGCCGCGCCTGAAGGACTCGATGGACACGGTCTACAACTACGCGCTGCACGGCAAGGGCGCGATGCCGCCGAAGGGCGGGTCGAACGCATCCGACGCCGACGTGAAGGCCGCCGTCGACTACATGGTCAACTCGGCGAAGTAACACCGGCCGGCCAGAAAAAACCCCCGCGGCGCACGCGCACCGCGGGGGTTTGTTTTTTGCCTGACCGGCTGACTGTCGGATCGTCGGTTAGTCGCAACACCGCACGCCCGACGGCGCCGCCGCCTCACTTCTGCAGCAACGCCTTCAGGCTGGCGAGCCGGTCCTTCGGCGACATCGGCGCCTCTTCCGGGGTAGGCGGCGGCGCATCGTCGAGCCCCATCTCCGGAATGAAGCGCGACGGCTCGCACACGACCGTCTCGCGCGCCCGCTTGCGCTTCTTGCACCAGTTCAGGTGCAGGCTGCGCTGCGCACGCGTGATCGCGACGTACATCAGCCGGCGCTCCTCCTCGATCCGCTCGTTGTCGATCGGGCCGTCGTCCTCGCTGCCGCCGCGGTGCGGCATGATGCCTTCCTCGACGCCGACCAGGAACACGTGCGGATACTCGAGCCCCTTCGACGCATGGACGGTCGACAGCCGCACGGCGTCCGGATCCTCGTCCTTGCCCTCGAGCATCGACATCAGCGCGACGGTCTGGATCAGGCCGAGCAGGTTCTTGCCGGTATCGGCGAGCCCGTCGGCGTTGTGGAAGCCTTCGGCCTCGCCGTCGACAGCCTCCGTCTCGGGCTTGGTGCCCTTGCGCTTCAGCCATTCGAGGAATTCGAGCACGTTCTGCCACTTCGACTGCGCCTGGCGCTCGTCGAACGCGTCGTACAGGTACGCCTCGTAATGGATCGCCTCCATCATGTCGTCGAGCACGACGGTCGCGGGCTCCTTGTCCGCGCGTTCGGTCAGGCGCTGGATGAAGTCGCAGAACATCCGCAGCGGCTCGACCTGGCGCGCCGACAGCCGCGCCTCGATGCCGCCCATGTATACGGCCTCGAACAACGACACCTTCGCCTGGCCCGCGAACGAGCCGAGCGCCTCGAGCGTCGTGTTGCCGATCCCGCGGCGCGGCGTCGTGACCGCGCGGATGAACGCGGGATCGTCGTCGGCGTTCGCGATCAGCCGCAGGTACGCGCACAGGTCCTTGATCTCGGCCTTGTCGAAGAACGACTGGCCGCCCGACAGCACGTACGGAATGCGTTCGCGCCGCAGCACCTGCTCGAAGATGCGCGCCTGGAAGTTGCCGCGATACAGGATCGCGTAGTCGCGGAACTGCGCGCGCCGCTCGAACTTGTGCGCGGACAGCCGGAACACGACCGATTCGGCTTCATGCTCCTCGTCGTTGCAGGGTGTGACGGTGATCGAATCGCCCATCCCGTGCTCGGACCACAGCTTCTTCTCGAACAGTTTCGGGTTGTTCGCGATCACGTTGTTCGCGGCGGTGAGGATGCGCACCGTCGACCGGTAGTTCTGCTCGAGCTTGACCAGGTGCAGCTTCGGGAAATCCTTGCCGAGCTGCGCGAGGTTCTCGAGCGTCGCACCGCGCCAGCCGTAGATCGCCTGGTCGTCGTCGCCGACCGCCGTGAACGCGGCGCGCGGGCCCGCGAGCAGCTTCAGCAGTTCGTACTGGCACGCGTTGGTGTCCTGGTACTCGTCGATCAGCAGGTAGCGCAGCTTGTTCTGCCAGCGGTCGCGCACCTGCTCGTTCTTCGCGAACAGCTCGGCCGGCAGGCGGATCAGGTCGTCGAAGTCGACCGCCTGGTACGCGTGCAGCGTCGCGACGTAGTTGCGGTAGACCAGCGCGGCCTGATGCTCGTCCTCGTTGGCCGCGATCGCCATCGCCTCGTCGGGCATGATCAGGCCGTTCTTCCACAGCGAGATGATGCTCTGGATCTTGCGGATCAGCCCCTTGTCGGTCGTGCCGAGCTGCTCCTGGATCATCCCGAAGCAGTCGTCCGAATCCATGATCGAGAACTGCGGCTTCAGGCCGACGTGCTCGGCCTCCTGGCGCAGGATCTGCACGCCGAGGGAGTGGAACGTGCAGACGGTGAGCTGGTTGACGGGCACCTTGCGCCCTTCCTTGCCGGGCGTGGTGAGCGTCTTGCCCTCGAGCAGCTTCCCCACGCGTTCGCGCATTTCGGCGGCCGCCTTGTTCGTGAACGTGACGGCCGCGATGTGGCGCGGCTCGAAGCCTTTCGCTTCGATCAGGTGCGCGATCTTCTGCGTGATCACGCGGGTCTTGCCGCTGCCCGCGCCGGCGAGCACGAGACAGGGACCGTCGAGGTAGCGCACCGCTTCGTTCTGGGCGGGATTGAGGCCTGCGGACATGATGGCGGATGGTGTTGCGGTTGACGGCGGAACGCCGGGAGGATGCCGTGCGCGGCGGGCCGGCGAAGCAGGCGGACACGCGGGGCAGGACGCGCATGTTAACACGTCGGCGGCGCGCTTTTCGGGAGCGCCGCCGGACGGGGCCGCGCGGGCGGATTCCGCCGCCGCCCCTTGTCCGTGCGGCCAATCCGGCCCCGTTCGCGCAGCGATCGGCCACAATATCTCCACCCGGCGCCGCCCCGCGCCCAACCGCCTGAATCGCCACCGGATCGACATCATGGGATACCCGTTCGCCACCGCCGCCCTTGGCCCGCTGCTGTTCGCGCAGGGGCGCTACGTGCGCCGCGTCACGCCGCGCCTGCCCGAGGCGGCCGGCCCGCGCGACGGCGTGGCGGGCGACGGCCCGCCGCTGCGCGTGCTGGTGGTCGGCGATTCGGCCGCCGCGGGCGTCGGCGTCGCGACGCAGCGCGACGCGCTGTCCGGGCAGCTGGCGAACGCGCTCGCGGCCACGCACCGCGTCCGCTGGAAGCTGCTCGCGCGCACGGGCCTGACCACGCGGGAGCTCGTCGACTGGCTCGCCGCCGAACCGGCCGAGCCGTTCGACGTGGCCGTCACGTCGCTCGGCGTCAACGACGTGACGGGCGGCGTGCCGCCGGCCCGCTGGCAGGCGCAGCAGGCCGAGCTCGTCCGGCTGCTCGCCACGCGCTTCCGGGTCGGCCACGCGATCCTGTCGGCGGTGCCGCCGATGGAGCGCTTTCCGGCGCTGCCGCAGCCGCTCGCGTGGTATCTCGGGTTGCGCGCGAAACGGCTCAACACGGCGCTCGCCGGCTGGGCCGCCACGCAGCCGCACTGCACGTTCCTGCGCGTCGAGCTGCCGCTCGAGCGCCATCTGATGGCCGCCGACGGCTTCCACCCCGGCGCTGCCGCCTGCACGGTGTGGGCCACGCAAGTCGCCGCCGCCGTGCTGCGCCGGACGGCCGCGTGACGCGGCACGGCGCCCCGGCACCGGCCTTTCACCGCGCGGGCCGGCACGCAAAACCCCGCACGGTCGGCACACGGTCCCGCGCAAAATGCCGGCTTTCCTTGCGCAAGCGCCGCATCGCACCGCGCGTGTCGCCCGAACGCCCCGGTACGAGCGGCGGCGCCATGCCAAAATAGCCGGTCGTCTTCGCGCCGTCTCGGCGCACCATCCTTTAGTTTCCTTCGCAGCCAGGGATTGCCATGTCGTCATTGCTCAGGATTGGTTTGATGGGTTTCGGTTTCGCCGGCGCGACGTTCCACGCGCCGGTCATCGCCACGAGCGGCCGCACTGAAGTCGCCGCGATCGCGACGGGGCAGCCCGATCGCGCGCAGGCCGCGTATCCGGGCGCGCGCGTCGTCCCCGATCTCGACACGCTGCTCGGCCTCGACGACATCGAATGCGTGGTGATCGCCACGCCGAACGACACGCACTTCGCGCTCGCGCGCCAGGTGCTCGAAGCCGGCCGCCACGTGGTCGTCGACAAGCCCGTCACGCTCACCGCCGACGAGGCGCTTGCGCTCGCGCGGCTCGCGAACGCACGCAGCCGGCTGTTCGCGCCGTTCCACAACCGCCGCTGGGACGGCGATTTCCTCACCGTGCGCCGCATCGTCGAATCGGGCGAGCTCGGCCGGCTCACGTATTTCGCGTCGCACTTCGACCGCTTCCGCCCGACGCCGCGCACGCGCTGGCGCGAGGAGCCCGCCCGCGGCGGCGGCCTGCTGCTCGACCTCGGCCCGCACCTGATCGACCAGGCGCTCGCGCTGTTCGGCCTGCCCGAAACGGTGGGCGCGACCGTCAAGACCCGTCGCGACAACGGCACGGCGCCCGATTTCGTGCACCTGCAGCTCGGTTATCCGGACAAGGAAGTGGCGCTGCATGCGAGCGCGCTGTCGGCGATCGAACCCGCGCGCTTCACGCTGCACGGCACACGCGGCAGCTACCAGAAGTTCGGGCTCGACACGCAGGAAGACCAGCTCAAGGCCGGCCTCACCGCGGACGACGTCGAATTCGGCGGCGGCAACCCGCCGGGCCTGCTGCGCGTGCTCGACGGCGAGGTCGAAGTCGAACGCCCGGTGCCGACACTCGACGGCCAGTACGCGGAGTTCTACCGCGCGCTCGCCGCGTCGATCCGCGACGGCGCGCCGTTCCCCGTCACCACGCAGGATGCCGTCGACGTGATGACGATCATCGAGCTCGCCGCGCAGAGCGAGCACGACGGCCGCCGGCTGCCGTTCGTGCGCCGCACGATCTGACACCGCGCGCCGGCCGGTCGCGGCCAGCCGGCACGCGCGCGGCCGGCCCGGCGGATTCGATTACAGGAACATTCGGTTACAAATGCCGGGGGAGCGAAAGTCAGCGTCCGACCGGTCTGACGCGTTTCTCGAAAAAGTCGATCCGACACCAATCCGTCTGGAGAATGTTGATGCAACGGTTGATTCGCGCAGCAGCGTGCTGCGTCCTGGTTTCCTCGCTTGCGGCCTGTATCGTGCAGCCGCAGCAGCCGGTTCGCCCGGCCCCTCCGCCGCGGCCGAATCCGCAGGTCGTCGCGAACGAGCGGATGCAGCAGATCCAGGGCCGGATCGACAACCTGCACCGCCGCATCGATGCGCGCGTGAACGGCGGCTACTACCCGCCGCCGTACGGCGCGCAGCTTCACCACCGCCTCGACGTGATCCGCCAGGAAGCGAACGACATGTCCGCGCAGCACAGCGGCGGCCTGTCCGGCGACGAGCAGCGCGTGCTGAACCAGGAACTCGACACGGCCGCGCGCGCGATCGGCGAGTAACGCACCGGCGCCCGCCGGCGCGAAAAAAGCGGCGGCACCGGTTGCCGCCGCTTGTCGCGAAGCGACATTCTTTTGCTCAAATTGACAAGGCCCACCTGCTCGCGTACAGTCGCCCGCACGCGTCGGGAGAGCGTGTGACCGTGCTGTTCCAGCCGGTTGCGCCGCCGAAGGGGCACACCCGCAAACTCTCAGGCAAAAGGACCGACCGCGTCGGGGAACCTCGTCCGTGCATCGCGCGGGCCACACACTCCCCGCACTCTGGAGAGCGGCAGTAGCCCGCAGCGCATAGGCTGCGCGGGCAGGCTGCCCACCGAAGGGGCGCGCGTTCGCCAGGCCTGGCCGGCAGCGCAATCTCTCAGGTATCGAGGACAGAGGGGCATGTACCGGATCGCTCGCAGGCCGTCGGCCGCGGTGGTCGGCACATGGCCGTTCTGATCCGCGCGCAAGCGCCTTGCCTGAGGCCTCGATGACTGCACTGAATCACACCCCGCTCAACGCCGCGCACCGCGCGCTCAATGCCCGCATGGTCGACTTCGGCGGCTGGGACATGCCCGTCAACTACGGCTCGCAGATCGAAGAACATGAAGCCGTGCGCACCGACGCCGGCATGTTCGACGTGTCGCACATGTGCGTCGTCGATTTCACCGGCAGCCGCGTGCGCGCGTTCTTCGAGCACGCGATCGCGAACAACGTCGGCAAGCTCAAGACGCCCGGCAAGGCACTCTACTCGTGCCTGCTCAATCCGCAGGGCGGCGTCATCGACGACTTGATCGTCTACTACTTCACCGAAGAATTCTTCCGCGTCGTCGTCAACGCCGGCACGGCCGAGAAAGACATCGCGTGGTTCAACCAGCTGAACGAGCAAGGCGGCTACGGCGTCACGATCGCGCCGCGCCGCGATTTCGCGATCATCGCCGTACAGGGCCCGAACGCCCGCGAAAAGGCCTGGGCGACCGTGCCCGCCGCGCGTGCCGCGACGAGCGAGCTGAAGCCGTTCAACGCCGCGCAGGTCGCCGGCACGCCGTTCGGCGATCTCACCGTCGCACGCACCGGCTATACCGGCGAAGACGGCTTCGAAGTGATCGTCCCGGCCGTGCATGTCGAAGCGCTGTGGAACGCGCTGCAGCAGAACGGCGTGCGCCCGTGCGGGCTCGGCGCGCGCGACACGCTGCGCCTCGAGGCCGGCATGAACCTGTACGGCCAGGACATGGACGACACCGTCTCCCCGCTCGACGCGGGCCTCGCGTGGACGGTCGACCTCGGCGCGCCGCGCGACTTCGTCGGCCGCGCCGCCCTTGAAGCAAACGGCACCCGCGCCGCGTTCGTCGGCCTGATCCTGCAGAAGGAAAACGGCAAGGCGGGCGGCGTGCTGCGCGCGCACCAGAAGGTCGTCACGCCGCACGGCGAAGGCGAGATCACGAGCGGCACGTTCTCGCCGTCGATGCAGGAATCGATCGCGTTCGCGCGCGTGCCGGCGGCCGTCCAGATCGGCGACGTGGTCCAGGTGCAAATTCGAGACAAGAATCTTCCCGCGCGCGTGGTAAAACTGCCGTTCGTGCGCAACGGCAAGGTCCTCGCTGCGTAACGGCCGGGAGGCCCGCCTCCCGGGAAGCCGGGAGATGGCGCCTGGCGCAACACCACACCCGGCGCGCCCCGGCGGCGCGCCAGCAAAACGAACAAACCCTTTTATCAGGAGCATCCGATGAGCAACGTCCCGGCCGATCTGAAGTACACCGACGAACACGAGTGGATCCGCACTGAAGCCGACGGCACGCTGACGGTCGGCATCACCGATCACGCGCAGAACACGCTCGGCGACATCGTTTTCCTCGAACTGCCGGCCGTCGGCAAGCAGGTGAAGGCGGGCGACGCGATCGGCGTCGTCGAATCGGTGAAAGCCGCGTCGGACATCTATTCGCCGGTGTCGGGCGAGGTGGTCGCGATCAACGCGGACGCCGTCGACACGCCGGAAGAAGTGAACAGCGACGCGTACGACACGTGGCTGTTCAAGATCAAGCTCGCCGACGGCGCATCGACCGACGGCCTGCTCGACGCCGCCGCCTACAGCAAGCTGATCGACTAATTCCCTTACCCGAACCGCGCGACGCCGGCCGCCGGCCGGCCCGCGCGGGACCAGAGTCACGCCATGAAGCTCGAACACCCGGACCGCCTGATGAACCGCACGCCCCTCTCGCTCGCCGCGCTCGAAACGCACGACGCGTTCGCCGAACGCCACATCGGCCCCGACGCCGCCAGCCAGCAGGCCATGCTCGACACGCTCGGCTTCGCGTCGCGCGCCGCCCTGATCGACGCCGTGATCCCGGCCTCGATCCGCCGCGCCGAAACGCTGCCGCTCGGCCCGTTCGCGCAGCCGAAGAGCGAGGCGGAAGCCCTCGCCGCGCTGCGGGTTCTCGCGAACAAGAACCAGGTGTTCCGCTCGTATATCGGTCAGGGTTACCACGACACGCACACGCCGGCCGTGATCCTGCGCAACGTGCTCGAAAACCCGGCGTGGTACACGGCCTACACGCCGTACCAGCCCGAAATTTCCCAGGGCCGCCTCGAGGCGCTCCTGAACTTCCAGCAGATGGTCGCCGACCTGACGGGCCTCGCGATCTCGAACGCGTCGCTGCTCGATGAAGCCACCGCCGCCGCCGAAGCGATGACGCTGCTGCAACGCACCGGCAAGCCGGCGTCGAACGTGTTCTACGTCGCCGACGACGTGCTGCCGCAAACGCTCGAAGTGATCCGCACGCGCGCGCTGCCGGTCGGCATCGAGGTCAAGACGGGCCCGGCCGCCGACGCGGCGCAGGCGAATGCGTTCGGCGTGCTGCTGCAATACCCGGGCGTGAACGGCGACGTGCGCGACTACCGCGCGCTCACCGAAGCGATCCACGCGGCCGGCGGCCACGTGGTCGTCGCGGCCGACCTGCTCGCGCTGACCGTGCTGACGCCGCCCGGCGACTGGGGCGCGGACGTCGCGATCGGCAACACGCAGCGCTTCGGCGTGCCGATGGGCTTCGGCGGCCCGCACGCCGCGTATCTCGCGGTGCGTGACGAATTCAAGCGCCAGATGCCGGGCCGCCTCGTCGGCGTGACGGTCGACGCGCAGGGCAAGCCCGCGCTGCGCCTCGCGCTGCAGACGCGCGAACAGCACATCCGCCGCGAGAAGGCGACCTCGAACGTGTGTACCGCGCAGGCGCTGCTCGCGATCATGGCCAGCATGTACGCGGTCTACCACGGTCCGCACGGCCTGAAGACGATCGCGCTGCGCGTGAACCGCATCGCGGCCCTCTTCGCCGCCGGCGTGAAGCAGCTCGGCTTCGCGACCGTCAACGACACGTTCTTCGACACGCTGACGATCGATACCGGCGCGCGCACCGCGCAGGTCCACGAACTCGCGAAGGCCAAGCGCATCAACCTGCGCCGCGTGAGCGACACGCAAGTCGGCGTGTCGGTCGACGAAACGACGACGCGCGACGACCTCGCCGATCTCCTCGCCGTGTTCGCACAGGCCGCGGGCGGCACCGCCCCGGCCGTCGATGCCCTCGACGCGGGCCTTGCCGGCGTTGCCGCGCTGCCGGCCGGCCTCGAGCGCACGAGCGCGTACCTGACGCACCACGTGTTCAACCGCCACCATTCCGAAACCGAAATGCTGCGCTACCTGCGCAGCCTGTCGGACAAGGATCTCGCGCTCGACCGCTCGATGATCCCGCTCGGCTCGTGCACGATGAAGCTGAACGCGACGTCGGAAATGCTGCCGGTCACGTGGCCCGAATTCGGCGGCATCCATCCGTTCGCGCCGGCCGAGCAGACCGTCGGCTACCGCGAGATGATCGACCAGCTCGAGCAGATGCTTGTCGCGGCCACCGGCTACGCGGCCGTGTCGCTGCAGCCGAACGCCGGCTCGCAGGGCGAGTACGCGGGCCTGCTGATCATCCACGCTTACCACGCATCGCGCGGCGAAGCGCACCGCGACGTGTGCCTGATCCCGGCGTCCGCGCACGGCACGAACCCGGCGTCCGCGCACATGGCCGGCATGAAGGTCGTGGTCGTCGCCTGCGACGCGCAGGGCAACGTCGACATCGCCGATCTCAAGGCCAAGGCCGACGAGCACGCGAAGGACCTCGCGGCGATCATGATCACGTATCCGTCGACGCACGGCGTGTTCGAGCAGAACGTCCGCGAGATCTGCGAGATCGTGCATGCGCACGGCGGCCAGGTGTACGTCGACGGCGCGAACATGAACGCGATGGTCGGCCTGACCGCGCCGGGCCAGTTCGGCGGCGACGTGTCGCACCTGAACCTGCACAAGACCTTCTGCATCCCGCACGGCGGCGGCGGCCCGGGCGTCGGCCCGGTCGCGGTCGGCGCGCACCTCGCGAAGTTCCTGCCGAACCAGCATTCGACCGGCTACTCGCGCGACGAAAACGGCATCGGCGCGGTGTCGGCCGCGCCGTACGGCTCGGCGTCGATCCTGCCGATCTCGTGGATGTACATCGCGATGATGGGCGCGAAGAACCTGACCGCCGCGACGGAAACCGCGATCCTCAACGCGAACTACATCGCGAAGCGCCTCGCGCCGCACTACCCGGTGCTGTATTCGGGCCCGGGCGGGCTGGTCGCGCACGAGTGCATTCTCGACCTGCGCCCGATCAAGGAATCGAGCGGCATCACCGTCGACGACGTCGCGAAGCGCCTGATGGATTACGGCTTCCACGCGCCGACGATGAGCTTCCCGGTGCCGGGCACGCTGATGGTCGAGCCGACCGAATCGGAATCGCAGGAGGAACTCGACCGCTTCATCGCCGCGATGATCGCGATCCGCGAGGAAATCCGTGCGGTCGAGGAAGGCCGCGCCGACCGCGAGGACAACCCGCTGCGTCACGCCCCGCATACGGCGGCCGTCGTCACCGCGAACGAATGGCCGCACGCGTACTCGCGCGAGCAGGCCGCGTACCCGGTCGCGTCGCTCGGCACGAACAAGTACTGGCCGCCGGTCGGCCGCGCGGACAACGTCTACGGCGACCGCAACCTGTTCTGCTCGTGCGTGCCGATGTCGGAATACGCATAACGCACACGAGGCCAGGAGCCGTCCGATGGTGCCCGCACCGCACGCAACCCGGGGTTGCGTGCGGTTTTTTTGTTCGCCGCTCGAACCCGTGCACGTTCGTGCGCCAATCCGGCTAACATCACACGCGATCCAGCCAATGAAGGAGTTCCGCATGGTGCGTCCGATGTTTCCGGGCCATGGTGCACTGCAAGGGCGGCCGCGCGCGCGCCGCTTCGTGCCGATGTTCGTCGCGTCGCTGTCGTTGGCCGCTGCCGGCCTCGGCGCGTGCGGCAGCGCGCGCGCGGCGATGAATTTCTGCGCGGCGCCGGCCCTGCAGGCGAGCGAGACGACGCAGGCCGAGCCGGGCGTCCAAGCGCTGATCCGCAGCGTCGACGCACGCATCGGCGAGCAGCCGAAGGCGATGGCGCGCGTGCACACCGAGGGCACGCTGCCGCACGAAGGCATCTACGACCAGAGCGCCGCCGCGCTGAAGGATCTCGACCTGATGCGCGATGCCGCGCTCGCGTGGCGCGTGACGAACGCGCCGCGCTACCTGCAGCTCGTCGACCGCTTCCTGTCCGCGTGGGTCGGCACCTACCAGCCGAGCTTCAACCCGATCGACGAGACGCGTTTCGACAGCCTGATCGTCGCGTACGACATGACCGCAAGCGCGCTGCCGGTGAAGACCCGCAACGCGACCGCGGCGTTCATCGCGAAGCTCGGCGCCGGTTATGTCGCGCAGATCGACGCGCAGAAGCGCCCGCTCACCGGCACCTGGCGCAACAACTGGCAGAGCCACCGGATCAAGCTGATCGCGCTGTCCGCGTTCACGCTCGGCGACCGCAGGATGATGAACGCCGCGCAGCGGCTGTTCGTCGAGCATCTGGCCGACAACATCGGCCCGGACGGCAAGACGTGGGACTTCGAGGAGCGCGATGCGCTGCACTACGCGGTCTACGACCTGCAGCCGCTGGTGACGGCCGCGCTCGCCGCGCGCCGCTTCAACCGCAACTGGCTGCGCGAGCGCGGCACGAACGGTGCGACCCTGGAGGCCGCGCTCGACTGGCTCGTGCCGTACGCGCTCGGCGAGAAAACGCACGAGGAATTCGTGAATTCGCCGGTGCCGTTCGACGCGAAGCGCCGCGAAGCCGGCCTGCCGGGCTACACGGGGCAGTGGGACCCGAAAAACGCCACCGAACTCTTTCATCTGGCCGCGCGGCTCGACGGGCGCTATGCCCGCGTCGCGCAGCAACTTTCCCCAACGCCGCCCGCATGGCTCGCCGCGTGCCTGCCATTGCAGGCGCGCTAGCACTACTCTTAAAGCAAGGCAGGAATCGAAATGGCAGTCAGCGTCTTTGACCTCTTCAAGATCGGTATCGGTCCGTCCAGTTCGCATACGGTCGGGCCGATGCGCGCGGCGCTGATGTTCGTCCAGGGCCTCGAGCGCGACGGGATGCTCGACGCGACCGCCCACGTGAAGGTCGAGCTGTACGGCTCGCTCGGCGCCACCGGCAAGGGCCACGGCACCGACCGCGGCGTGATGCTCGGCCTGCTCGGCGACGCGCCCGACACCGTCGATCCCGACACGATCGACGCGCGGCTGGAAGACGTCCGCCAGTCGAAGAAGCTCGCGCTGCTCGGCACGCACCCGGTGCCGTTCGTGCTGAAGGAGAACATCGCGTTCTACCGCCAGGCGCTGCCCGAGCATCCGAACGGGATGAAGCTGCGCGCGAGCGACGCGAACGGCGCGGTGCTGGTCGAGCGCACCTACCTGTCGGTCGGGGGCGGCTTCGTCGTGACGGCCGGCGCGCCGAACACGAAGGTGCTGAGCGCGGCCGAGCAGATGACGCACCCGTTCCGCACCGGCGCCGAGCTGCTCGCGCTGACCGAGTCGACCGGCAAGTCGATCGCGCAGCTGATGTGGGAAAACGAGCGCGCGTGGCACACCGAGGAAGAGACGCGCGACGGCCTGCTGAAGATCTGGGCGGTGATGCAGTCGTGCGTGTCGCGCGGCTGCGGAATCGGCAACCCGGATGCCGACGGCAACCTGCCCGGCCCGTTCCAGGTCAAGCGCCGCGCGCCGCAGCTGTACCGCACGCTGACGGGCAGCCCGGAGCGTGCGCTGCAGGATCCGCTGTCGATGATCGACTGGATCAACCTGTACGCGATCGCGGTCAACGAGGAAAACGCGGCCGGCGGGCGCGTCGTGACCGCGCCGACCAACGGCGCGGCCGGCATCATCCCCGCCGTGCTGCACTACTACACGCGCTTCACGCCGGGCGCGAACGAGCAGGGCGTGATCGACTTCCTGCTCACCGCCGCCGCGATCGGCATTCTCTACAAGCTGAATGCGTCGATCTCCGGCGCGGAAGTCGGCTGCCAGGGCGAAGTGGGCGTCGCGTGCTCGATGGCCGCGGGCGCGCTCGCGGCCGTGCTCGGCGGCACGCCGCAACAGGTCGAGAACGCGGCCGAGATCGGGATGGAGCACAACCTCGGCCTCACCTGCGACCCGGTCGGCGGGATGGTGCAGATTCCCTGCATCGAGCGCAACGCGATGGCGTCGGTGAAGGCGGTCAATGCGGCGCGCATGGCGTTGCGCGGCGACGGCTCGCACTACGTGTCGCTCGATTCGGTGATCAAGACGATGCGCGAGACCGGCGCCGACATGAAGACGAAGTACAAGGAAACGTCGCGCGGCGGGCTCGCGGTGAACATCGTCGAGTGCTGATGCCGGTTCGGCGGTCATGCGGGGCGGATCGATGTCCCGCCTGACCGCCGGGCTCGATGCCCGACATCAATCGTTCAGCCAGTTCTCCAGCCGCAATCCCGGATAGCTGACGAAATCCCGCTCGTTGTTGGTCACGAGCGCAACGTCGAGCGACACCGCGTGCGCGGCGATCAGCTTGTCGAGATGATCCCTCTTCCGCTCGCGGGTTGCGTCGCGGACCGGACCGTACGCTTGCGCCGCCGCGACGTCGAACGGCGCAACGGGGATATCGTCGATCAGCGCGGCGAGATGGCGACGCTCCCGCGCAGGATTCGCACATGCGGCGACGCCGTACTCGAGCTCGGCATACGTGATCGCCGACATCACCACATCCCCCGTGTAGCACTGCGCAAATTGTTTCGCGACTTGCTCGGGCTGGTTCTTCATCAGATAGATGCACATGTTGGTGTCGAGCATGTAGCGCGGCATTACAGCTCCTCGCGATCGGCCTGCTCCTGGTCGCCGCGCCCTTCGGCCATGAAATCCGGCCCGAATTTCGCGAACTTCTCGAGTACGCGGGTCAACGGCCGCCGCATCGGTCGAATACGGATTTCGTCACCGATACGCTCGATTTCCAGTTCGATATCGTTACGCTCATAGGCGAGGTCGGCAGGAATTCGCACGGCCTGCGAGTTGCCGTTCCGAAATACCTTCGTCGTGTGCATGTCGATCTCCGCCCGGATGTACATGGGATGTACATTATCCGATGCGGTCTGCGATGTAAATCCATGTGTGTACATAACATGCGTTCCCGTGAAATCCTTCATCCACTGCTCGACGCCGACTTGCGGATATCGGGCATCACGGCCACTGCCGTCGCGCATGCAGCACGCGGAGGATCTCGACGATCCCCTCAGCCGGTCTGATGCGATACACGAGCACGTAGTTCGGCGCGACCACCAGTTCGCGCGTGCCGGCCACTCGCCCTTGCCGATACAGCTCTGCACGGGCCGGCAACGTGGCGGCCCTTTGTTCCAGCAGTTCGTCGAGTTCGATTGCGGCCTGCGGGTCGTCCTCGCCGATGTAGTCCATGATCGCGGCGCGATCCTCGTACGCCTTCGGATTCCAGTGCAGCGCGAGGGTCAAGAAGCATCCCCTCGCCTGCCCGCGAGCCGTTCACGCAGCGCCGCACGGCGCGACGCGAAGTCGGCGCTCACCTCCGCGTCGGGAATCGACGCGCGCGGATCGTCCAGCGCCTGCTGCACCTGCTCGCGAAACCAGCGATCGTGGGCCGCTGCCTCGTGTGCCGCCTTCAGCGCAGCTGCGCGATCGGGCCGGGTCGCGCGGCAGGCCGCATCCGGGTCGAACGTGGACGCGTCCACATCGAACCGGCTGATGCCGATGTCGCGCAGAAAGCCGACCAGCGTTTCAAAGCGGCGAAACACCCGCACGTCGCCGCGTTTCGCCGACAGGAAACGTTCGTGCGCACCGCAACGGGCGGAAAGTGCCCAACCGTTGCCGCACCCCACCACGCGGGCCGCGCTTACGGCGCCGGCTTTGACAAGCTCCGTCAGCATCTTTTGATCGATCGTTTCGGTTGTCATGGCGATCCTCGATCCCTTTATCCATCCGTTCGTTGAAATTTTACTATTGCCTGGCTGCCCATTTTATTGTTAATCGGCGCCCACTTTCAGCGGACAAACAGGTATTGGGTCCAGCTTCGCATCCATGGCAATCACTTTTCACCTTCGCGCACGCCGACACAAGCCGGCCGTTCGGCCACCCGAAGCCACGACGCGCGCCACGAACCGCCCCGCGTTCCGACACTTTTCTCCGGCCGGCGTACCGGCGCCCCGCCGACAGGCGTAAGCTGTACGTCCCGCTACCCAGGGAGACGGCAGCCCATGTCGCATTCCAAGGATCTCGAGCAGCCCGCCACCACCGGCGCGCGACTGCTCGTCGATGCGTTGCTCGCCAATCACGTCGAACGCGTGTTCTGCGTGCCCGGCGAGAGTTTCCTCGCCGTACTCGATGCGCTGGCGGACGACACCGCGCGCATCCAGACCGTCGTCTGCCGCCACGAGGCGGCCGCCGCGAACATGGCCGAGGCGGTCGGCAAGCTGACCGGCCGCCCCGGCATCGCGTTCGTCACGCGCGGGCCCGGCGCGACCCATGCGTCGATCGGCGTGCACACCGCGTTCCAGGATTCGACGCCGATGATCCTGTTCGTCGGCCAGTGCGCGCGCGAGCACCTCGACCGCGAAGCCTTCCAGGAAATCGACTACCGGCGGATGTTCGGCCAGATGGCGAAATGGGTCGCGCAGATCGACGATCCGCGCCGCATTCCCGAGTACCTGAGCCATGCGTTCCACGTCGCGACCGCCGGCCGGCCCGGCCCGGTCGTGCTCGCGCTGCCGGAGGACGTGCTGTCCGAAGCCTGCGCGCCGCAGCCCGTCGTGCCGGCCGCGAAACGCGTCGCGGCCGCGCCGTCGGCCGCGCAGCTCGACGAGCTGCGCGAGCGGCTCGCGCGCGCCGAACGTCCGTTCGCGATCGTCGGCGGCAGCGGCTGGACGCCCGACGCGTGCGCGAACCTGCGCACCTTCGTCGAACGCTGGCAGTTGCCGGTGGCCTGCGCGTTCCGCTACCAGGACACGATCGACAACGCGCACCCGAACTATGCGGGCGACGTCGGGCTCGGGATCAACCCCGCGCTCGCGAAGCGCATCCGCGACGCCGACCTGCTGCTCGTGATCGGGCCGCGCCTCGGCGAAGCGACGACCGGCGGCTACACGCTGCTCGACATCCCGAAGACACGCCAGACGCTCGTTCACGTGCACCAGGGCGCGGACGAGCTCGGCCGCGTGTATGCGGCCGACCTGCCGATCGTGTCCGGGATGCCCGAGATCGCCGCGCCGCTCGCCGCGCTCGAGCCGCCCGAGCACCCCGCGTGGGCCGGCAGCGCCGCCGACGCGCATCGCGCGTATCGCGAATGGCATGCGCCGCTGCCGATGCCCGGCGACGTCCAGCTCGGCGACGTGATGGTGCAGTTGCGCGAGCGCCTGCCGCACGACGCGATCCTCACCAACGGCGCGGGCAACTATGCGATCTGGCTGCATCGCCACTTCGCGTACCGGCACTTCCGCTCGCAGCTCGCGCCGACGAGCGGCGCGATGGGCTACGGGCTGCCGGCCGCGCTCGCCGCGAAGTCGCTGTACCCGTCGCGCGCCGTCGTCGCGCTCGCGGGAGACGGCTGCTTCATGATGGCCGGCAACGAGCTCGCGACTGCGATGCAGTACGGGCTGAACATCGTGGCAATCGTCGTCAACAACGGGCATTTCGGCACGATCCGCATGCATCAGGAGCGCAACTACCCGGGCCGCGTGCACGGCACGGGGCTCACGAATCCCGATTTCGCCGCGTATGCGCGCGCATTCGGCGCACATGGCGAGACCGTCGAGCGCACCGCCGATTTCGCGCCCGCGCTCGAACGCGCGCTGACCTGCGGGCTGCCCGCGCTGATCGAGATCCGCATCCCGCAGGACGCCAGCACGCCGGCCGCGACCCTCGAGCAGATCCGCGAACAGGGCCGCCGCGCGCGCGGCGGATGACGGTGAGCTCGCACGCCGCGCCGCCTGCCGGCGCGCTGTCGCACGACGACGCGCTCGCGCTCCCCGGCACGCTGCTCGCACCGGACGGCACGCTCGTCGCGCCCTACGACCTCGAGCACAGCGACGCGCGTGCCGCCGGCCACGTCGCGGCCGCGCCCGCGCGCGGCCTGCTGCACGCCGCGCACCGGCCGTTCCGGCTCGACTATGGCCGCGCACGGCAGGTGCATGTGATCAACGGAATGGGGGTCACGCTCGGCGATTCGGTGATCGGGCTCACCGCCCTCGCCGCGCTGCGCGCAGCGCACCCGGGCCTGGGCTTCACGCTGTACCGGCCTGCCCGCGCGCCGCGCTACGTCGATGCGCTGTATGCGCTCGCGGCCGACATCGTCGCGCCGTCGCGCGCGCTGCCGTACCCCGCCGACGCGCTGCCGGCGGACGCGCCGTGCATCGACGTCGGCAATCACCTGTACTGGCCCGCGTTCGCGCGGTTGCCGATGATCGATTTCTTCCTCGACGCGCTCGGCGTGGAGCCTGCCTCGGTGCCGGCGTCGGCCAGGCGCAACCGCTGGCTCGCGCGGCTGCCGTTGCCCGCGTTGCCCGCGCAATGGCAGCGTCCGTACGTGCTGTTCTGTCCGAACGCGAGCACCGCGTTGCGCAGCGTGCCGTCTGCCCTCCGGGCTACGTTCGTCGAACAGCTGGCCCGGCGCTACGGCTTGCCGGTGGCCGGGTTCGGGCCGGTCGCGCATCCCGCGTATGTCGACGTGAGCGCCGATGCGGCAGACGATACGGCCCGGTTCATCGCATGGGTCAAGGGCGCCAGCCTGCTGTTCGCGCCCGACACGGCCGCGTTGCACCTTGCCGACGGTTTCGACGTGCCGACGCTCGCGTGCTTCACGACGATCGGGCCGGCGCTGCGTGTGCGCGACTATCCGCATTGCGTGCCGGTCGCGCTCGACGTGCCGGCCGAATTGCGCGGGCTGCATCGCAGCGAGCGGCCGGCCGATCTCGCGGCTGTCGAGGCCGCTTACCGGGCGATCGACTGGGACGCGCTGGCCTGGCCCGCGCCGCGCAAAGCCGCGGCGACCGCCGCACGGGAAAACCGGACGCCAGCATCCGCTGCGTGGCCGAAAGCGCAATAGCGTGCCCGCGCCGCCTGAGCCTGAGCCTGAGCCTGAGCCTGAGCCGGAGCCGGAGCCGGAGCCGGAGCCGGAGCCGGAGCCGGAGCCGGAGCCGGAGCCGGAGCCGGAGTCCGAGTCCGAGTCCGAGTCCGAGTCCGAGCCAGGCTCACCCCGACTGCTGCCCCGCGCTCACCCCGCCACCATCACCGCGCGATCGCGCAGCGTCTCTGACGGCCGCTTGCCGAACAGCCGCCGGTAATCGGTCGCGAACTGGCTGAGATGCCAGAAGCCCCACGCCTCCGCAACGTCCTGCACCGAACCGGCCGCGCGGCCGCACAGGTCGCGCCGCGCACCGTTCAGCCGCAGCGTGCGCAGGTAGGTGGCGGGCGCCATGCCGAGCACGTCCTGGAAGCAGTACTGCAGCGTGCGCCGGCTCACGTGCAACTGCTCGCACAGTTCGGGCACGCCGACCGGGCGCGTGCGGTGCGCAAGCACGTAGTCGCGCGCCTGTTCGACGATCCAGCGGCGCATCGACGGCGCGCGGCCGGCATCGTCGTCGGCCGGTTGCGCGCACACGTCGAACAGCGCGGCCAGCACCTCGGCCTGCAGGTCGTCGCGCTGCGCATCGGCCAGCGGGCCGGCCATCGCCACCGCCCCGTCGAGCCGGCGGCCGAGCAGCGCGCACAGGCGCGCGAGCCGCGCATCGCCGACCTGCATCACGCGCTGCGTGAACAGCCGCTCGTCGAGTGCGCGGTGTTCGACCTCCTCCGCATAACGGCGCAGCACGTCGCCGCGCACGACGATCCCGTAGATCGAGAACTGCGCGGGCGTCACCAGTTCGAATTCGACGTTGCCGGGCCGGAACGCGAGCGCGCCGGGCCCGATGCGGCACGCATCGACGCGCGCGGTGCCGTCGCTCACGAGCGGGATGCCGAACCAGTACGCATCGCCGCGCACCTCGCATGCCTGGCGCAGCAGGTGGCTCGTCGATTCCCGAAACAGTTTCATCGTGTCGAGCGGCAGCTCGGTCAGCGTGCCGACGAAACGGCCGGCCGCGAGCTGGTCGTAGGTCTGCCGCCAGCCGATCAGGTTGCGCGCCTGCTCGTCGGCGTCGTGCGCGACGCTGACGACCGCCTGCCCGGCCAGCGCATCGTCGCCCTGCGCGTTGCGCCGCGTGTCTTCGGCCGTCGGTTCTTCGCTATACGCCACGTGTTGGTCCATCGTGTCCTCCCTCACCTGCCCGGAACCGCGTCTGTCACGCAAGTCCCGTGCCGAACCGCGCGGTTCGGCGCACGGCCCGTCATTCCACGTTGCCCGGCCGTTGCGCGCCATCCGGGCGCACCCGAAGGCAGCGTGCCGCGCACGCCGCCGGTGCGATCCGCGCGACGACCGCGCATCTCGACCGCCGCCGGCCACCGAATCCCGGCTACCCGGCCGGCTTCAGCCGGACGACCCGCGTACCGCAATTGCCATACGCCTGCGCGACCGCCAGCTCGACGATCGCGCTTCCGGCCGGCCAGGGTGCCGCGTCGGCTTCGGGCAAATCGGCGCGCAGCGTCGCGCGACCGTTGATCCGGTAGCGGATGCCGCGCACGAAGTCGACGAACAGCAACCCGACGCCGCTGCCGTCGCATGCCGCCGCATCGATCCGGCCCCCGGCGCCGGGGGCGACCGGCAACGCGAACCGCAGCGTCTTCGTGTCGATCACGCGGACGACCGGCAGCAGATCGCCGTTCGCATCGCGCATGCCCGGCACGATGTCGCAGCTCACGGATGTGCGCGAGCCGCCTGCGGTGGCGATGAACATGAACGGCTGAGATTCGACGAACTGCCGCACGCCGATGCTCACGCGTGTCGTCACCACGTCGCTCATCCGCTCGGCTTCGTCGGCCACGCCGAAGCGGTGCTGCGCGTCGAGTTCGCCCGCATGGAACACGGGGTGACGCGGAAAGGATCGGGGCAGTTCTGCCATGCTGGTTTTCGTTACACGCATCGGCGCGCCGTGCCGCAGCGACGACACGACGGCCGGTATCGTTTCCGGCGCCGGCCGCGACGATGCTCGACCGGCGCCGGGGGTCGGATGTCGAAGTCGAAAATGGCGAAGTGCCGGGTGGCCGGGTGGCCGGATGGGCCGACGGCCACCAGCCGATAGCCGATAACCGCCGCATCGCACCCGCATGTGCAACGTTCGACGGACGGGCAAACGTCACCCGACCATCGAACGTCGAACGCAGCCAGTGCGCCACGCGCCCCACCAACGAACCCCGGCGATCGTCCCGGCCGGCGCTACCCTGCCGGCCGATCCCGGCGCTCCGCCACTGCGTCGACGCCCCGGGTCAGAAGAACCCGAGCGCCTCGGCCTGGTAGCTGACCAGCAGGCACTTCGTCTGCTGATAGTTCGACAGCGCCATCTTGTGCGTCTCGCGGCCGATCCCCGACTGCTTGTAGCCGCCGAACGCCGCGTGCGCGGGGTACAGGTGGTAGCAGTTGGTCCACACGCGGCCGGCCTCGACCTCGCGGCCCATCCGGTACGCACGCGTGCCGTTGCGCGTCCACACACCCGCGCCGAGCCCGTAGAACGTGTCGTTCGCGAGTTCGATCGCTTCCTGCTCGTCCTTGAACGTCATCACCGACGCGACCGGCCCGAAGATCTCTTCCTGGAACACGCGCATCTTGTTGTTGCCGAGCAGCATCGTCGGCTTCACGTAGTAGCCCGTGTCGAGGCCGGCGGCCGGCGCCGTGCGTTCGCCGCCCGTCAGGCATTGCGCGCCTTCGCCGCGGCCGATGTCGATGTACGACAGGATCTTGTCGAGCTGCTGCTGCGACGCCTGCGCGCCGATCATCGTCTGCAGGTCGAGCGGGTGGCCGGCCTTGATGCGCTCGACGCGCGCGACCGCCTTCTCGATGAACTTCTCGTAGATCGATTCCTGGATCAGGATCCGCGACGGGCACGTGCACACCTCGCCCTGGTTCAGCGCGAACATCGCGAGCCCTTCGAGCGCCTTGTCGAGGAACGCGTCGTCCTGGTCGAGCACGTCGGCGAAGAAGATGTTCGGGCTCTTGCCGCCCAGTTCGACCGTCGACGGGATCAGGCTGTCGGCCGCCGCGCGCAGGATGTGCTTGCCGACCGGCGTCGAGCCCGTGAACGCGATCTTCGCGATCCGCTTGCTGGTCGCGAGCGCTTCGCCCGCTTCCTTGCCGAAGCCGTTCACGATGTTGATCGTGCCGGCCGGGAACAGGTCGCCGATCAGCTCCATCAGCACGAGTACCGACGCGGGCGTCTGCTCGGCCGGCTTCATCACGACGCAGCAGCCGGCCGCGAGCGCCGGCGCGAGCTTCCATGCGGCCATCAGCAGCGGGAAGTTCCACGGGATGATCTGGCCGACGACGCCGAGCGGCTCGTGGAAGTGGTACGCGACGGTGTTGTCGTCGATCTCGGAGATGCCGCCTTCCTGCGCGCGGATGCAGCCCGCGAAGTAGCGGAAGTGGTCGATCGCGAGCGGCAGGTCGGCCGCCATCGTCTCGCGCAGCGGCTTGCCGTTGTCGATCGTTTCGGCCACCGCCAGCAGCTTCAGGTTCTTTTCCATCCGGTCGGCGGCGGCGAGCAGCAGGTTCGCGCGCTCGGCCACGGACGTCTTGCCCCACTTGCGGCGCGCGGCATGCGCGGCGTCGAGCGCCAGCTCGATGTCGTCGGCGCCCGAGCGCGGAATGCGGCAGAACGGCTGGCCGTTGATCGGCGACACGTTCTCGAAATACTCGCCTTTCACCGGCGGAACCCACTTGCCGCCGATGTAGTTGTCGTATTGCTGACGGTACGGGTATTCGACGTCGAGGCCCAGTTGCTTCAGGTCAAACGGGTTCATACATGTCTCCTGTTCATCGTGCTTGTGTGCGTACAGCGCCGGTTGGATCGCGCTGCATCCGTTTACGCAACATGCGTGCCAAACCGGACGGAAGCACGGCGACCACGGCCGGCCCGCGTGCGCACCGTGCCGTGTTCACCCACGCAGCACGGCGGGTGTACCCATTCTGAACAGCGCGATTGCGCAGCAGCCGGGGCCGGTGTGCGAAATTTCCACAGTGCGCGGGCGCGCGTGCAGGCGGACGCCGGCCGCGACGCGTGGCATGTCGCTTGCGTGCGCTTCGTGCATTCCCACGCAACGGCGAGTGCGCCGACCGACACCATGAACGACCGCGGCCCCCTGACCGACGACGCCATCGCGTTCATCCGCGAGCAGGCGTTCCTGATCGTCGCGACCGCCGACGAAGGCGGCAACAGCGACTGCTCGTACCGCGGCCGCCAGCCGCGCGCCGACGGCTCGTTCGAGCCGCTCGTCGACATCCCCGACCGCCGCACGCTCGTGCTGCCCGACTTCGCGGGCAACAACCTGTTCAACACGATCGGCAACCTGCTCGTGAATCCGGCCGTCGCGCTGCTGTTCGTCGATTTCGTGCGCCAGACGACCTGGCTCGTGCAGGGCCGCGCGGCGATCGACGAGGATGCGCAAGGCCGCGCTCACCTGTGGCCGGACGCGCGGCGCTATGTGGTGGTTGAAGTGGAACGGGCGCAGGCGCGCGCCGATGCGGCGCTGCCGCCGCTGGTGCTGGCGTGATTCACGTGATGCGCTGGACGAATCGCCGACTTGCGATGCAAACGACGATGAAACAATGCGGCACTCCCGCTGCCGTGGCCGAAGCGCCCGCGCATGGCGATACGCCGCTCAACGCCCGTGCGTTTCCGTGCAGGCCGCATCGATCCGGCTGCGCACCGGCACGTCGGCATGGGCGTGCCCGTCGGTGCCGTCGCCCGCTTCCGCAGCCACCCGCCGCCCGCCGAGAAACACGAACACCACCACCGCACACAACACGGTGACGACCGCCAGACCGATCAGCAACCGGTCGAATGCATGCGCGTAACTCGCGAGCAGCGCCGCCTGGCCGACACCCGGCAATGCAGCCGCCGCGCCCGCGAGATCGCCGGTCGCGAGCCGCGCGGCCGCACGCAGCGTCGCATCGGGCGTGCCGGCGGCGCCCGCCGCCTGTCGCAGCCCCGTCTGCGCGAGCGCGGCCAGTACCGCGCCGACGATCGCGAGCGCGATCCCTTCGCCGGCCACGCGCGTCGTGCTGAAGATGCCCGTCGCCATCCCCGCGCGCTCCTTCGGCACGACGCTCACCGACAGCCCGTCCATCAGCCCCCACGGCATGCCGGCCCCGACGCCGATCGCGAGCATCGGCGCGATCGCCGCCGGCCCCGCGCCGCCGCGCAGCGCGACGTCCAGCCACACCAGCCCGGCCGCCGCGATCAGCAGCCCGAGCCCCGAGATCACGCCGGCCGTCAGCCAGCGCGTGAGCGTCGCCGCGACCAGCGGCACGACCAGCATCGGCGCGGAAATCGCGAGCATCAGCCAGCCGGCGTCGATCTCGCTGAAGCCGTCGATGCCGATGAAGCGCAGCGGCAGCACGACGAGCAGCACGATGTAGCAGCAGCAGGTCGACACCGGCAGCACCTGCACGCCGACGAAGCGCGCGATCCGGAACAGCGACAGGTCGAGCATCGGCCGCGCGACCCGCGTCTCGATCGCCACGAACGCGCAGGCGCCGAGCGCCGCGCCGGCCAGCAGCGCGATCACGAGCGCGTTCGACCATCCGCGTGCGGGGGCTTCGATCACGCCGAACGTGAACAGCGTCAGCGCGGCGGTGAACGCGGCCGTGCCGGGCCAGTCGAGCCCCGTCGCGTGCGGGTCGCGCGACTCGTGCATGCGCGGCAGCCCGAAGCCGAGCGACAGCCCGCCGGCCACCGCGCTCGTCACGAAGATCGTGCGCCAGCCGCCGTGCCCGATCAGCGCACCGGCCAGCACGGGCCCGAACGCGAGCCCGATGCCGAAGGTCGTGCCGAGCAGGCTGAATGCGCGCGTGCGCGCCGCGCCGTCGAACTCCTGCGCGAGCGCGGCCGTGCCGCCCGCGAGCGCCGCGGCCGCCGCGAGCCCCTGCGCGGCGCGCAGCAGGTCGACCGCGAGCATCGACGGCGCGAACGCGAGCGCGACCGACATCAGCGTGAAACCGCCGACCCCGATCGCGAACACGCGCTTGCGGCCGAACTGGTCGGCCAGCGCGCCCGCCGCCATCAGGCAGCTGCCGAACGCGAGCATGAACGCGTTGGTGATCCAGTTCATCGCGACCGTGCCGCCGTGCAGGTCGCGGCCGATCGCGGGCGTCGCGACCGCGCCGCCCGAAAACGACAACGGCAGCGCGACGGCGGCCATGCAGACGGCGGCCAGCACCCACGCGCGCCGGCGTGCCGACTGCGTCGATGCGGCTGAAAAAGGCTGATCCATCATCGCTCCTCTAAAGGCCGGCGCGGATGCGCCGTCAGAGCGACAGAAGATAAATCCGATTCAATCGAAGAAAAACCACGCGAAGTTCCGCATATACCGGACTAGAATTCCGCAATTCACTTCACCGCGCGTGTCGTCGAGCGCGCTTCGATTCGATGGAAAACCTGTCCGGCATCGTCGCGTTCGTCCGCACCGCCGAAGCGCTGAGCTTCGTCGCGGCCGGCCGCGCGCTCGGCATCTCGGCGTCGGCGGTCGGCAAGACGATCGCGAAACTCGAACAGTCGCTGGGCGTGCGCCTGTTCAACCGCACGACCCGCCGCGTCACGCTCACCGAAGAGGGGCGCCACTTCTACGAACGTTGCCAGCGGATCCTCGAGGATTTCCGCGACGCGGAAGCGACCGTGACGGCGTCGGCGCAGCGCCCGCGCGGCAGGCTGCGCGTGAGCCTGCCGGTGATCGGCTACCGGTTCCTGCTGCCGGTGCTGCCCGAATTCCGGCAGCGCTACCCGGACGTCGAGCTCGATCTCGATTTCAACGACCGGATGGTGGATGTCGTCGAAGGCGGCTTCGACGCGGCGATCCGCAGCGGCCCGCTGTCCGATTCGAGCCTGATGTCACGGCGGCTCGGCCCGTTTGCGTTCGTGCTGTGCGCGACGCCCGCGTATCTCGCGCGGGCCGGCACGCCGCGCACGCCGCGCGATCTCGAAGCGCACGAATGCGTGCGCTACTGCTTCCCGACCACCGGCAAGCTGCAGGACTGGGCGCTCTCGGCCGCCGACGGCACGCCGCCGAAGCTGCGCACCGCGCTGACCTGCAACAACATGGAAGCCCTGCGCGGCACCGTGCTCGCGGGGCTCGGCATCGGCTACATGCCCGACTTCCTCGCACGCGACGCGCTCGAACACGGCGCGCTCGTCACCGTGCTCGACGACTACCGGATCGCGCCGGGGCAGTTCTCGATCGTGTGGCCGTCGAGCCGGCAGTTGTCGCCGAAGCTGCGCGTGTTCGTCGATTTTCTGTGCGAGCGGCTGTTCAGGTAGCCGGGTGGCGGGCGCCTCGACAGCCGCCCTCGTGCCGCTCCTGCCGCCCGAAAAGCACGCAACCCGCGATGCGGGAGCGGCCCGCGTGCGCCCGTTTTCAGTCCGCCCCGATCCGCTCCGCTTCCGCCTGCGGCAACAGCGCGTCGCTGTCGTCCTTTAGCCCGACGCCCGTCAGCTGAAGCCGGCGCGCATGCGTCATCAGGTAATGCAGCTTGTGCGCGGCCGCCGCGTACGGCAGCCCTTCGGGCCGCACGTTCGAGATGCAGTTGCGCAGCGCGTCGTGGCAGCCGACCTTCGGCGCCCACGTCAGGTACACGCCGAGGCTGTCCGGCGAGCTGAGCCCCGGCCGTTCGCCGATCAGCATCGCCACGACCTTCGCGCGCAGCAGCTCGCCGATCTCGTCGCCGAGGGCGACGCGCGCCTGCGTCGCGACCACCACCGGGCCGATCCGCCAGCCGTCCGCGTCGAGCCGCGGCCGCACGGCCTGCAGCAGCGGCAGTGCCTGCTTCGCGGCCGCGAACGCCGAGAGCCCGTCGCCGACCACGAACACGACATCGGGCGCGTCGTCGAGCGCCGCGCCGTAACCGGCGAGCAGCCCGCGGCTGTCGTCCGACAGCTTGCGGCCGAGATCGGGCCGGCGCAGATAGTGGTCACGGTCCGGCGCGGCGCTCTGCACGCCGAGCGTCGGCAGCAGGCCGGCCGCCTCGATCTCGCGCCGCAGCGCGTCCGAGTCGAGCGGCTGGTGCACCGCGTCACGCGCCTGCGCGTGCGACAGGTTGAAGGCCAGCAGCGGCGCGGTCGGCAGGCTGTTGCCCGCGCGGCCGAGCGCGATCCGCGCGTTCGTGAACGACTTCAGCTGGCCCCACGGATTCTTTTCGACGGCGTCGCTCATGCCGAAATCCCCATCCAGTCGTTCGCGCCCGCGAGCAGCGGCACGCGTGAGCTCGCGGCGCGCAATGCACCGTGCGCGTCGGCGATCTCCATCGTCTCCAGCCACTCCTCGAATTCCGGCGCGCGGCGCAGGCCGAGCACCTCGCGCACGTAGAGCTGGTCGTGAAACGACGTGCTCTGGTAGTTCAGCATCACGTCGTCCGCGCCCGGAATCCCCATGATGAAGTTGATGCCGGCCGCGCCCAGCAGCGTCAGCAGCGTGTCCATGTCGTCCTGGTCGGCTTCCGCGTGGTTCGTGTAGCAGATGTCGCAGCCCATCGGCACGCCGAGCAGCTTCCCGCAGAAGTGATCCTCGAGCCCCGCGCGGATGATCTGCTTGCCGTCGTACAGGTATTCGGGCCCGATGAAGCCGACCACCGTGTTCACGAGGAACGGCTCGAACTTGCGCGCCACCGCATACGCGCGCACTTCGCAGGTCTGCTGGTCGACGCCGAAGTGCGCGTTCGCCGACAACGCACTGCCCTGCCCCGTCTCGAAGTACATGAGATTGTTGCCGACGGTGCCGCGCTTGAGCGACAGCGCGGCTTCGCGCGCCTCGCCGAGCAGCGCGAGCGAGATGCCGAAGCTCGCGTTCGCCTTCTCGGTGCCCGCGATCGACTGGAACACCAGATCGACCGGCGCGCCCTTCTCGACCGCCGCGATCGTGTTGGTCACGTGCGTGAGCACGCACGACTGCGTCGGCACGCCGTAGCGTTCGCGGAACCCGTCGATCATCGCGAGCAGCTTCACGATCGCCGCGAGGCTGTCGGTGGCCGGGTTGATGCCGATCATCGCGTCGCCGCAGCCGTACATCAGCCCGTCGAGCATCGACGCGGCGATCCCCTTCACGTCGTCGGTCGGGTGGTTCGGCTGCAGCCGCACCGACATCCGGCCCGGCAGCCCGACCGTGTTGCGAAAGCGCGTGACGACGCGGCGTTTTCGCGCCGCCGCGATCAGGTCCTGGTTGCGCATCAGCTTCGACACGGCGGCGACCATCTCGGGCGTGAGGCCCGGCGCGATCCGTTCGAGCGCCGCGCCGTCGGCGGCGGGCGACAGCAGCCAGTTGCGGAAGTCGCCGACGGTGAGGTGCGAGATTTCCGCGAACGCCGCCGCATCGTGATCGTCGAGGATCAGGCGCGTGACCTCGTCGTGTTCGTACGGAATCACCGCCTCGTTCAGGAACGCCTTCAGCGGCACGCCCGCGAGCGCGATCTTCGCGGCCACGCGCTCCTCCTCGCTCGCCGCCGCGACACCGGCGAGCTGGTCGCCGGAACGCAGCGGGC
Organism: Burkholderia sp. 572; assembly: GCF_040545135.1. NCBI lineage: Bacteria > Pseudomonadati > Pseudomonadota > Betaproteobacteria > Burkholderiales > Burkholderiaceae > Burkholderia > Burkholderia sp. 572. The sequence goes on from NZ_JBEPLH010000013.1 coordinate 135,177, forward strand.
TCGCTTTCGCGAGCAGCGTCTTCAGGTCCGCGAAACGGTACGTGCGCGGGCCGATCGTCTCCGTATAGGACATCGTGCGAGTCTCCTTGCCTTGCCAAAAGCCGACGGCGCGCCCGTTCGACGGGGCGCGCCGGATGCCGTCAGGAACGGCCGTTCACCTTCACCTGCTCACTCCTCCAGCAGCGCGTCGCCCGGCGCGCTCGCCCGCTGCGAACGCGTCGCGAGGAAGTACGCGTAGCCGACCGCGAGGAAGCCGACGAACACCAGCGCGACCAGCCCGTTGAAATACACCATCGTACCGAGGCAGACGAGCGCCGCCAGGATCGCGAAGGCCGGGAAGATCGGGTACAGCGGCGCGCGGAACGGCCGCGCCATGTTCGGCTGCGTGCGGCGCAGCTTGAACAGCGACGCCATGCTCACGATATACATCACGATCGCGCCGAATACCGACATCGTCACGATATTCGCGGTCAGCGTCTGCCCGCCGAACTGGATCAGCTCGTCGCTGTAGATCGCCGCGATGCCGACCACGCCGCCCGCGAGAATCGCGCGGTGCGGGGTCTTGAAGCGCGGATGCACCTTGCCGAGCCACTCCGGCAGGTAGCCTTCGCGGGCCAGCGCGAAGATCTGGCGCGAATAACCGAGGATGATCCCGTGGAACGACGCGACGAGGCCGAACAGGCCGAGCCACACGAGCATGTGCATCCAGCCGCTGTTCTCGCCGACGATGTATTTCATCGCCTGCGGCAGCGGGTCGTTGATGTTCGCGAGCTTGGTCCAGTCGCCCGCGCCGCCGGCGAACACCATCACGCCGATCGCGAGAATGACGAGCGTCAGGATCCCGGCCACGTACGCGATCGGAATCGAGCGCTTCGGGTTCTTCGCCTCTTCGGCGGCCATCGCGACGCCTTCGATCGCGAGGAAGAACCAGATCGCGAACGGGATCGCCGCGAACATCCCGTGGAACGCGCCCAGGCTGAAATGATCGGCACCCGACCAGCCGCCCTTCATGAAGTTGCTCCACGCGAAGCCCGGCGACACGACGCCCATGAACACCAGCAGCTCGAAGATCGCGAACAGCGTCACGACCAGCTCGAAGGTCGCCGCGATCTGCACGCCGACGATGTTCAGCGCCATGAACACGAGATACGCGCCCATCGCCGCATGCTTCGGTTCGAGCCCCGGAAACTGCACGTGCAGGTACGCGCCGATCGCGAGCGCGATCGCGGGCGGCGCGAACACGAATTCGACGAGCGTCGCCGCGCCGGCGAGATAACCGCCGGTCGGGCCGAACGCGCGGCGTGCATACGCGAACGGGCCGCCCGCGTGCGGGATCGACGTCGTCAGCTCGGTGAAACTGAAGATGAAGGTCGTGTACATCGCCGCGACGAACAGCGCGGTGATCACGAAACCCAGCGTGCCGGCGCTCGCCCAGCCGTAACTCCAGCCGAAGTATTCGCCGGAAATCACGAGGCCGACCGCGATGCCCCACAGTTGCCAGGTCCCGAGCGTCTGCTGCAGCGCGGGCTGGCCGGACGACTTGGCGCCGGCGGCGGGCCGGCCATTCGACTCTGCTTTCATCGGACTCTCTCCTCAAATGCGCCGGGCCTGGCGGCCTGCGCGACTGAGAATCGATGCTAGAGAGTCATTAAACGACGTGTTATCGAAATTCGGCAAAGATCGCGGCTGACATTTCGCTGACGGAAACGCCTGTTCCGGGCGTGTACGGCCTCCCGATGCGCGAAAGGCGCCGATGCCGGGCCCGCCCCGCTGCGACCGCCGCCGCCGGCCGCACGAAGCGGCCGGACGGATGATCGACGCGCAAGACTTATTGCCCGCCGCCGCGCTGGTTGAACCAGCGGTCGAGCAGCTTGCCGGCCGCTTCGCGGCCGCCGAGGCCGAACGACAGCGCCACCGCCACCGCGATCGCACCGAGCACGAGGCCGAACGCGAGCTGCACGATCTCGTTCGCGATGCCCATCGCGCGCAGCCCCATCGCGAACACGAGGCCGAGGATCGCGAATTGCGCGATGCGCGCGAACAGCACGCTGTGCTCGCGGTCGGCCTGCTCGATCACGCGGCGCGCGAGGCCCGCGAGCCACACGCCGATCACGAGGATCACGCCGCCCGTCAGCACGTGGCCGCCGAATTCGATGAACAGCGTGACGACGTCGCGCACCTGCGAGAAGCCGAGCCGGTTCGCCGCTTCGACCGAGGCGAACAGCATCGCGAAGAACACGATCAGCCGCGCCACCAGCACCGACGGCAGCAGGATCCCCGAGAACACGCGCTCGACGCCGAGCACGGCCGGGAGCCCGTCGGCGCCCGCGGCTTCCAGCAGCTTCTGCGCGAGCGACGCGACGAAGCGCGCGAAGTAGAACGTCACCAGCACGATCACGATCGCCGCGACGATGTCCGGCACCGCGCCGAGGAACTGGTTCAGCATGTTGGTGGCCGGCACCGAGATCGCGTCGATCTTCAGCGCGTCGAGCGCGGAGATCAGCGTCGGCACGAACACGAACACGTAGACGACCGTGCCGATCAGGCTCGACACGCGCACGGGCGTCGGGCTGTCGAGACGCTGCGTGAGGCGGTCGGCGCCGGCGGCGACGAGCAGGTTCGTCACGAGGCCGCGCAGCACGCGCGCGACGATCCAGCCGACGATGCCGATCACCGCGGCCGCGAACAGGTTCGGCACGATCGCGAGCAGCTTGTCGACCATCCCCTGCACGGGCGTCAGCAGCCCCGACAACGCGAACGACGCGAGGATCGCCGGCAGGAACATCAGGATCACGAGCCAGAACAGCACGTCGCCGAGATAACCGCTCATCGGCTGCAAGCCGGCGCCTTCGGACAATTTGTCGTCGATCTTGCTCGCCTTCAGCGCGCGGTTCGCGAGGCTGCGCAGCAGCGACGCGATGAGCCACGCGATCAGCGTCAGCGCCGCGCCGCCGATCAGGTTCGGCAGGTAGTTGACGATGTGGGTGACCAGCAGCGAGAACGGGTTGGAGACCGCATACAGGTTGAGCACGTTGAAGATGCCCACCGCGGTGACCAGCAGCACGAGCCAGAACAGGCCGCCGGCGATGATGCGCTCGACGCATGCGCCCTGGCCGGTGCTTTCGTTGATCCGCTGATCGACCTTCAGCGCGCCGAGCAGACGCATCGCGCCGGCCCGCACCACGACGGCGATCAGCCAGCCGATCACCAGGATGCCGATCGCGCCGGCAATCTTTGGCAGATACCCCCCTAGCGTGGTCTGCAGCGACGTGATGAAGCTGGAAGCATCCATTTCTTCTTCTCCCGAAAACGTGGTGTTGCGATTGGACATCGACGAACTACCTGCGTACTTCGAAAAGCGTGCTGCCCCGACGGAGCAACTTACCCGAGAAAAATGACGCGATCACCCGATTCCGTCTTTAACTTTAGTCATAGATCGCAGAGGGGCAAGACCCCATTTCGCCAAAATGAAAAAGGGCCCGACGGGTCGGCGCGCCTGCGTATTTCCGCAAGATTTATCAATTCGCACCGTGCTACCGTGGCGTCGGTTCCTGCCCGGATACGCCGATGACCGTCGAAACGAAACCCGACCAGCCTGCATGGGCCCGCTACGCGGCAAGCGTGGCGCGCGTCCACGAATACATCCGCGCGCACCTTGACGGCCCGCTCGACCTGAACCGGCTCGCCGAAGTCGCGTGCCTGTCGCCGTATCACTGGCAGCGCGTCTATCGCGCGCTGTACGGCGAATCGATCGTGCTGACGGTGCGGCGGATGCGGATCGTGCGCGCGTCCGAGGATCTCGTGTGCACGGCGCGGCCGATCGACGAGATCGCGCGGCGCGCGGGCTACGGTTCGACGCACGCGTTCGCGCGGGCGTTTCGCGACGCATACGGTGTGCCGCCCGCGCAGCACCGGCGCACGGGCAGCCACCGGCCCATCTATCCACTACAGAGAGGAGAGGAAGACATGTTCAAGCATGAAGTCGAAATCCGGCGGCTGCCGGAACTGCGTGGCTACGCGGTGGCGCACACGGGCGCATACATGAAGGTCGGCGACGCATTCGGGCGGATCGGCGCGTGGGTCGGGCAGCACGGGCTGATCGGCCCGGGCGCGAAGATGATCGGCATTTTCTACGACGATCCGGACACGACGCCCGAAGCGCAGCTGCGCGCGAAGGCGTGTTTCATGCCGGCCGACGGCGCGCCGGACGTCGAGCCCGTGCCGCCGGTCGAACGCGCGACGGTCGCGGGCGGCGAATACGCGGTGCTGCTGCATACGGGGCCGTACGCGGACCTGAAGACGGCCTACCAGTGGCTCTACGGCGACTGGCTGCGTCATTCGGGCCGCGAAGCCGCCGACGCGCCGCCGTTCGAGCTGTACCTCAACACGCCGATGGATGCGGCGCCGGCCGACCTCCGTACCGAAATTCATCTGCCGCTGCGCTGAGCAAAGGGGGCGTCGTGGAGCCGTGTATCTGGACGGACCGCGACGATATTGCCGGCGCGAGCATGCCCGGGACGATATCGGGCAGGCTGGTGCGCCGGCCGTCGAACGAAGCGTGCCGGCCTGTGCTCATGCGCAGCCGGCACGAACGCGCGGACCTCTTCAAGCCGCCTGCGTCCCGCAGCCGGGACAGAACCGCGCGTCGGCCGCCAGCGCCGCATGGCAGCGGCTGCAGGCCTTGCCGCGTTGCGCCGCGCCGCACTGCGCGCAGAAACGCGCATCGGCCCCATTGAGCGCGCCGCAGCCGGCGCACGCGAGCTGGCTCAGCGGCACGTTGCCGCCCTGGCCGCCTCGCCCGCCACTGGCGTCGGCCGGCGCCTGCCAGCCCCAGCCGTGGCGATCGCGGCCGCGCGCGTCGTGGCCGCCGTGTGCGTCCTGGCGCTGCACGCCGTGATGCCCGCCTCCACCGCCGTGGCCTCCGCCACCGTGGCCGCCATTGCCGTGGCCACCGCCATGGCCGCCCAGGATTCGCTTCAGAAAGCTCATCGCCCGCTCCTCAACGCGTGGCCTGCGCGCCGCCGAACGCCCCGGAGGACGACAGCAGCCGCAAGCCGTTGGCCACGACGATCAGGCTGGCGCCCGCGTCGGCGAAGACCGCCATCCACATCGTGCCGAGCCCCGCGACCGTGAGGCCGAGGAACACGACCTTCACGCCGAGCGCGAAGCCGATGTTCTGCACCAGGACGCGATGCGTCGCGCGCGACAGCCGCACGAACGCGGGAATCTTGCGCAGGTCGTCGTCCATCAGCGCGACGTCGGCCGTCTCGATCGCCGTGTCGGTGCCCATCGCCCCCATCGCGAAGCCGATGTCGGCACGGGCGAGCGCCGGTGCGTCGTTGATCCCGTCGCCGACCATCCCGACCGCGCCCGCGCCGCCGGCCGACAGCTCCTCGACCGCCGCGAGCTTGTCTTCCGGCAACTGGTTGCCGCGCGCGTCGTCGATGCCGGCCTGCTTCGCGATCGCCTGCGCGGTATGCGGGTTGTCGCCCGTCAGCATCGCGGTGCGGATGCCGAGCGCGTGCAGATCGGCGATCGCTTCACGGCTCGTGTCCTTGATCGTGTCGGCCACCGCGAAGATGCCGAGCACGCGCGCTTCGTCGACCAGCACCACGACGCTCTTGCCCTGCCGCTCGAGCGCATCGAGCTTCGCTTCGAGCGCCGTCGAGCAGCGTTCGAGCTCCTCGACGAGCCGGTGGTTGCCGAGCCAGTAGCGCGTGCCGTCGATCGTGCCGCGCACCCCGCGCCCGACGATCGCTTCGAAATCCTGCACATCGGCGAATGCCGTCGTGCCGGCGTCACGGGCCGCGGCGGCGATCGCCTGCGACACCGGGTGATCGGAGCGCGCCGCGAGGCTCGCACCAAGGTGCCGCACCCGCACCGCATCGGCGTCGGTCGCATGCAGGTCGAAGTCAGTCTGCACCGGCTTGCCGTGCGTGATCGTGCCGGTCTTGTCGAGCGCGAGCCAGGCGAGCTTGCGCCCCTCTTCCAGATAGACGCCGCCCTTCACGAGAATCCCGCGTCGTGCCGCGGCCGCGAGCCCCGACACGATCGTCACCGGCGTCGAGATCACCAGCGCGCACGGGCACGCGATCACGAGCAGCACCAGCGCACGATAGATCCAGTCGTGCCACGCACCGCCCATGACGAGCGGCGGCACCACCGCCACCAGCAGCGCGACCGCGAACACGATCGGCGTGTAGACACGCGCGAACTGGTCGACGAAGCGCTGCGTCGGCGCCTTCGCGCCCTGCGCCTCCTCGACCGCATGGATGATCCGCGCGAGCGTCGAGTTGGCCGCCACCGCCGTCACGCGGTATTCGAACGAACCCGATTCGTTGATCGTGCCCGCGTACACGGCGTCGCCGGTCGTCTTTTCGACGGGCAGGCTCTCGCCGGTGATCGGCGCCTGGTTCACCGTCGAGCGGCCGGCGACGACCTCGCCGTCCAGCCCGATCCGCTCGCCCGGCTTCACGCGCACGACCGCGCCGAGCGCCACCTGCGCGGCCTCGATCGTGCGCCACGAGCCGTCGGCGTCCTGCACGGTCGCGGTGTCCGGCGCGAGCTGCATCAGGCCCTGGATCGCATTGCGCGCGCGGTCGAGCGACTTCGCCTCGATCAGCTCGGCAATCGTGAACAGCACCATCACCATCGCGGCTTCGGGCCACTGGCCGATCGCCATCGCCCCCGTCACCGCGATGCTCATCAGCGCGTTGATGTTCAGGTTGCCGTTGCGGATCGCGATCCAGCCCTTCTTGTACGTGGTGAGCCCGCACGCGAGTACCGCGGCAAGCGCGAGCGCCGCCGCGAACCACACCGGCAGCCCGGCCCACGTCGCGCCCTCGGATGCGATCGCGGCGACGCCGGCCAGCGCCAGCGGCCACCACGGCTTCGCGGACGCGTCGACGACGCGCGACGCCAGCGCGCCGGCCGCCGCGGCCTCGGGCGTCATCCCGAGCGTGCGGATCGCGCCTTCGATCGCCGGCTGGGCGCCCGGCACGTGTTCGACGGTCAGCACACGCTGCATCAGGTTGAATTCGAGCGCCGACACTTCGCTCATCCCGCCGAGCTTCTTGCGGATCAGCGTTTCCTCGGTCGGACAGTCCATCTGCATGATCCGGAACGCGGAGCGCACGTGACCCGACGCGGTCGCCTGCGCGACCGGCAGCGGCGCGAGCGTCAGCGCGGCAGGCGCGCAGCAGTCGCCGGCCGCGTGGTCGTGGTCGTGGTCGTGGTCGTGGTCGTGCTTGCCGTGGTCGTGAGAGCACGCGTCGCCGTGTACATGGCCGCTGCCTTCCGCATGATCGTGGCCATGATCCGAAGGGTCGTGCGCGCCGTGGTCGTGCGTGCACGCCGCGCCGTGCCGATGCGCGTCGTCGTGGTCGCCGTGATCATGGTCGTGGCCGTGCGCGCGCTCGCCGGCCGCCGGCACCGCGTCGGCAACGGTCGCCGTCTGCGTGTCGCGCGAATCGGCGCAGCACGCATCGGCGCCGCCGGCGTGACGGTGTCGTGGGTCGTGGGTACGCTGGGCATCGGTCATGACAACCTCCTCAATGGCTTTCAATGGCTTGACGGAGTAGAGTTAACACCCTGAAGCCACTACAAGGTCAACCCTTGCACGGGAGAAAGACAATGAAGATCGGCGAACTGGCCAAGGCGGCCCGCTGCACACCCGAGACGATCCGTTTCTACGAGAAAGAGGGGCTGATGCCGGATGCGGAGCGCACCGACTCGAACTACCGCAACTACACCGACGTGCATGTCGAACGGCTGCGCTTCATCCGCAACTGCCGCGCACTCGACATGGCCCACGACGAAATCCGCGCGCTGCTGCAGCTCACCGACACGCCGGCCGATCCCTGCGATTCGATCAATGCGCTGCTCGACGAACACATCGGCCACGTCGATGCGCGCCTCGCGGAACTCACGCATCTGCGCGACCAGCTCACCGAATTGCGCCGGCAGTGCGTCGGCGAGCATTCGGTCGAGGATTGCGGCATCGTGCACGGTCTCGCGACGATGGAAACCGTCGCACCGGCCGCGAAACGCTCGCACCTCGGCTGAAACCCTTGTGGAATGCGATAGTTTCGTCGAGAATAGTTATATCATTACTAGATATGCGATAACTATTCATGTTCACTAGTCGTCCATCCCCGCTCGCGCTGGCCGTCCTCGCGACGCTCACCGAAACGCCGATGCATCCGTACGGGATGCTGCAGCAACTGAAGGCCCGCGGGTACGACGAAGTCGTCAACGTCCGGCAGCGCACGAGCCTCTACCAGACGATCGACCGGCTGCTGCGCGACGGGCTGATCGCCGTTCACGACACCGAGCGCGATGGCGCGTTTCCCGAGCGCACGCTGTATGCGCTGACCGAGGCCGGGCACACGGCCGGGCAGGCGTGGCTGCATGCGCTGCTCGCGGAGCCCGCGCGCGAATTCCCGGCGTTCGGCGCCGGCCTCGCCTTCCTGCCGCTGCTCGACGCCGAAGATGCCCGCCACCAGCTCGAGCTTCGGATCGCCCGGCTCGACGCCGAGCGCGAGCGCCTCGAGACGCTGCGCAACGCCGCGCAGGCCGACCAGGTGCCGCGCCTGTTCCTGCTGCAGAACGAACACGCGCTCGTGCTGCTCAATGCCGAGCTCGGATGGGCGCGCAGCGTCGTCGAACACCTGAAGATCGGCGCGCTGCGCTGGGTGGACGGCTGACAAATCACGCAGGCGGGCGCCCGGCGGCGACAGGCAACGCCGCCGTCAAAGCACCTTGCCCGGATTCAGGATGCCGCCCGGATCGAGCGCGGCCTTCAGGCGTCGCATCAGCCCGATTTCCGCGTCGCTGCGCGTGTGCGCGAGATAAGGCCGCTTGAGCACGCCGATCCCGTGCTCGGCCGACACCGAGCCGCCCATGTCCCGCACCACCGCGTACACGCAGTGATCAAGCGCGTCGGCGTCCGCATCGCTCATCCCGGCCAGTGACACGCCGATATGAACGTTGCCGTCGCCGACGTGCCCGAAGAACAGGCACACGGCATCCGGCCATTGCATGCGCAGCGCCGCTTCGCAGCGTTCGGCGAACACGCCGAGTTCGCCGGTCGGCAAACTCACGTCGAAGTTGACCAGATGCGGCAGCGCGTCGATCGCGAGGCCTTCGCGCAGCGTCCACAAGTCCCGCGCCTGCCGCTCCGACGTCGCGAGCACCGCATCCTCCACGAGCCCGGCCTCGATTCCCGCCGCGAGGCCGGTTTCCAGCGCCTGGTGCGCATCGCCGCGCGGTGCGCTCGTCGCGCATTCGATCAGCACCGCGAAGCCGTCGTCGCCGACAAACGGCGCCGAGACGCCCGGCGTGCGGCGCGCGACGTAGTCGTAGAACGCCGGCCACATCGCCTCGAAACTGACGACCTCCGGCAGCGTGCGTACGCGATTCCACAGCGCGATGACCGCGTCGTAGTCGCGCACGCGGCAGAGCGCCGTGGCCGGCGCGGCGAGCAACGGATGCAGCCGCAGCACGGCACGCGTGACGACGCCGAGCGTCCCCTCGCTGCCGATGAACAGCTGCTTCAGGTCGTAGCCCGCGTTGTTCTTCAGCATCCGGTTCATCGACGACACGACCGTGCCGTCCGCGAGCACGGCCTCGAGCCCGAGCACCTGCTCGCGCATCATCCCGTAGCGGATCGCGCGCGTGCCGCCCGCGTTGGTCGCGAGCATCCCGCCGATCTGGCACGAGCCGCGTGCGCCGAGATCGACACCGAACGTGAAACCCGCCGCTTCCGCGGCTTCCTGCACCGTCTGCAGCGGCGTCCCGGCGCGCACGGTCATCGTGCCGGCCGCCGCGTCGAGCGCCTCGACGCCCGCGAAGCGTTCCATCGACAGCACGACCTCGCCGCCGAGCGCGACCGCGCCGCGCGCGAGCCCCGTCAGGCCCCCCTGCGGCACGACCGTCTGGCCGAGCCGCGCGCACAGCGCGAGCGTGCGCGACACGTCGTCGACACTGCGCGGGCGCACCAGCGCGCGCGGCCGCGCGCCGGCCGGCTCGTTGTAGGCGGTGAAATAACGCGGATCGATGTCGGCCGCGCGCGTGACGAGCGCATCGCCCAGTTCGGCGACGAGCACGGCTTCGAGCGCGTCGCCCGACAGCGGCGTGCCCGCCGGTTCGCCGCCCGCGGCGGTCGTGTTCCGGTTCTGCATCGCGCGCTGCCCCGCTTACTTCGCCGAAATGTCGATATCGCCGAAATACTTCAGGCCGAGCGACTTCACCGTGCCGTCCGCCTTCAGCTTGTCGATCGCCGCATCGAGTTTCGCCTTCAGCGCGCTGTCGCCCTTGCGCAGCCCGAATGCGATGCCGCTGCCGAGGATCCGGTCGTCGTGCACGGGCTGGCCGACGAACGAAAAGCCCTTGCCGTCCGGACGCGACAGGAAGCCGCGCTGGCCGGACGGTGCGAGCACGAGCGTCGCGTCGAGACGGCCCGCGACCAGATCCGCATACGCCTGGTTCTGGTCCTGGTACGCGACGACCGCGACGCCGGCCGGCTCCCAGTGCGCCTTCGCGAAGGTTTCCTGGATCGACGCCTGCAGCACGCCGACCCGCTTGCCCTTCAGCGATTCCGGCGTCGGCAGCAGGCCGCTGCCGGTGCGCGCGATCAGCTGGGTCGGCACGCGATAGATGATCGTCGTGAAGTCGATCGCCTGGCGCCGCTGCTCGGTCGCATTCATCGCCGAGTTGATCGCGTCGAATTTGCGGCCCTTCAGCGCGGGAATCAGGCCGTCGAACGACGTCTCGACCCATTTGCACGACAGCTTCGCCGTCTGGCAGACGGCGTTGCCGACATCGATGTCGAAGCCCTGCAGGTCGCCGTTCGGCGCTTTCGATTCGAACGGCGGGTATTGCGCCTCGAGGCCGAAGCGCAGTGTCTGCGCATCGGCGAGCGCCGCGCCGGAACCGATGGCGCACGCGAGTGCGAACGCGAGTTTCAGGGTGGCCGTGTGCTTCATCGTGATCTCCTGTGTCTGGTCGATGCGACGTACCCGTCGCCGGATGCCCGTGGCCGGATGCCGTACGGGGTTTACAGCGAACGCAGCCGCCGCGCGCCTTCGACCAGCGTCGCGTCGTCCTTCGAAAAGCTGAGCCGGATCACGCCGGCGTCGGTGCCGTCGGTGTAGAACGCCGACAGCGGAATCGTCGCGACACGCGCGTCGCGGATCAGGCGCAGCACGAAATCGCTGTCGCTTTCGTCCGAGAAGTGCCGGAAACGCGCGAGCATGAAGAACGAGCCCTCGCTCGGCAGCAGCTCGAAACGCGAATCGGCCAGCTCGCGCGCGAGCAGGTCGCGCTTGGCCTCGTAGAACGCCGACAGGCCGAGATAGCTGTCCGGCCGCGCGAGGATCTCCGCGAACGCGATCTGCATCGGCGTATCGGCCGAGAACACCATGAACTGGTGCACCTTGCGGATCTCGTCCATCAGTTCGGCCGGCGCGAGGCAATGGCCGACCCGCCAGCCGGTCACGTGGAACGACTTGCCGAACGACGACACGATCACGCTGCGCTCGGCCAGCTCGCGGTGGCGTGCGACGCTCTGGTGCTGCGCGCCGTCGAACACGACGTGCTCGTAGACTTCGTCGGACAGCACGACGATGCCCGTGTCGCGCGTGAGCTGCGCGAGCCGCTCGAGATCGTCGGCCGAGAACACGGTCGCGGTCGGGTTGTGCGGCGTGTTGACGATGATCATCCGCGTGCGCGGCGTGATCGCGGCCGCCACTTCATCCCAGTTCACGCGGAAATGCTCCGGCGACAGCTTGATCGCCACGGGCGTCGCGCCCTGCAGCCGCACGATCGGCGCATAGCTGTCGAACGACGGCTCGAAGTAGATCACCTCGTCGCCCGGGTGCACGAGCGCGCTGATCGCCGCGTACAGCCCCTCGCTCGCGCTCGCGATCACCGTGATCTCGGTGGCCGGGTCGTAGCGCGCGCCGTACAGCGCCTCCGTCTTTTCCGCGAGCCGCTCGCGCAGCGCCATCACGCCGGCCATCGGTGCGTACTGGTTGTGCCCGTCGCGCATCGCGCGCGCGACGCCTTCGACGAGCGCCGGATCGGGCGCGAAATTCGGCGCGCCCTGCGACAGGTTCAGCGCATCGTGCCGGGCGGCCAGCTGGCCGATCACCGTGAAGATCGTCGTCCCGACGTCGGGCAGTTTCGAACGGGGCGCGGTGGCGCTTCGCATGACTCCTCCTTCTAATGTCCTTCGGGCGGCCCCGCGCGACGCGCGCGGCCTGCATCGCCGCATGATTTAGCCCGAGCCAATATCGGTGGACAAACGAAACTTCGTCATGGCGGCCATGTATTTTTCTCATGCCCCATGGAGAGAAGCACGCGGCGGCAAGGCTCGCCTGCCCGGCCGACATGCGAATCCGGCATTTCTCTTAAAGGATGCTACCGGCCGCCGCCAGATAGGCGAGCAGCACGGCCCGCAATTCGCCACGCAGCGCGGCGATGTCGAACGCGGGCCCGAGCGTCAGCAGCGCCTGCGAGAGCCCGCCGTAGCAGAGCGTGTGCGCCATCCGCGCGATCCCGTCGAGCCGCGCGGCCGGCGGCGGATCGGCCGCGTGCGCGAGCGCGTCGCGCCACAGCGCGACGTACGCGTCGTAATGCCGGCGGTAGGCGGCGAGCGGCGACACCTGCCGCTCCAGCGCGAAGAGCGCGCCCCACAGCGCCGCGTCGGCGCCGATCGCGTCGACCTGCAGGTCGACGAGCGCGGCGGCGAGTTCGGCCCGCGGCGCGCCGCGCAGCCCCGCCACCGCGTCGCGCAGCCGGTCGGCCAGCGCCAGCACGTGCCGATGGATGCAGAGCGCCGCGAGGCTCTGCTTGTCGCCGAAATACTCGTAGAAGGTGCCGATGCTGACGCCCGCGACGGCCGCGATCTCGCGGATCGTCGCTTTCGCGTAGCCGCGTTCGAGCAAAAGCTGAACGAACGCCTGCTGCAGCGCGTCGGAACTCGCCTGCGCGCGCGACTGGCGCGGCCGGCGGCGCAACGCGGGCGCGGGTTGCGCCGCCGGCTGGCCGGGCGGCGCCGGAACCTGAACATGTCGCGGCGGCATATTTGCTACTCTGGAAATCAGCAGGGCATGCGTTTTACCGGGGGCCGGAACCGGCGCCGAAGCGTCATCCGTGCGGCATGACGCCGGCCGCCCGCGAAGCATGAGACCGGAGACAACTTCGATGACCGAATCGACTCACGCCGTCACGAACCAGTTCGACGAACTGGTCGACTATAACCTCTTCACGACGGACATCGCGCTGCGCGACGCGCTCACCCGCGCGGGCGCCGACTGGGCCGTGCCGCAGCTCGACGCATACGGCGCGTGGCTCGGCAGCGCCGACACCGCGCGGCTTGCCGACGAAGCGAACCGTCACACGCCGGAACTGAACACGTTCGACCGGCGCGGCCGGCGCATCGACCGCGTCGACTTTCACCCGGCGTGGCACGCGCTGCTCGGCCGGTACCGCCGGGAAGGCTTCGTGTCGCTCGCGTTCCGCGAGTCGCGCCGCGGCCGCTGGGCCGCGACCGCGGCCGGCTTCTACCTGCATGGCCAGATCGAGGCCGGCACGCTGTGCCCCGCGACGATGACGCAGGCCGCGATCCCGGTGCTGCAGAAGGAGCCCGCGCTGTGGGCGCTGCTGCGCGACAAGCTCTACAGCGACGACTACGATCCGCGCGACGTGCCGGTCGCCGACAAGCGCTCGATCTGGTTCGGCATGGGCATGACCGAGAAACAGGGCGGCTCCGACGTACGCGCGAACACGACGCTCGCGACCGCCGTCGGCGCGGGCGGGCGCGGCGGCGAATACCGGCTGCGCGGCCACAAGTGGTTTTTCTCCGCGCCGATGTGCGATGCGCACCTCGTCGTCGCGCAGACCGAAGGCGGCGGCCCGTCGTGTTTCTACGTGCCGCGCTGGCGGCCGGACGGCACGAAGAACGCGGTCGAGATCCAGCGGCTGAAGGACAAGGTAGGCAACCGCAGCAACTCGAGCAGCGAGATCGAGCTGAACGACGCGTGGGGCATCATGCTCGGCGACGAAGGCCGCGGCATTCCGACCATCATCGAAATGGCCACCTACACGCGGCTGAACTGCGTGCTCGGCAGTGCGGCGATGCTGCGCCAGGGCGTCGTGCAGGCGATCGCGTACACGCGCCAGCGCCATGCATTCGGCCGTGCGCTCGCCGAACAGCCGCTGATGCGCACCGTGCTGGCCGATCTCGCGCTCGAAAGCGAAGCCGCGCTCGTGCTGGCGATGCGTCTGGCCGACGCGTTCGAGCGCGACGACTCGCCGCGCGAACGCGCATGGAAGCGCATCGTCACGCCCGCCGCGAAATTCTGGGTGTGCAAGCGCGCGGTCGAGCTGACCGGCGAGGTGATGGAAGTGTTCGGCGGCAACGGCTATGTCGACGACGGCCCGATCGCGCGGCTGTTCCGCGAGGCGCCCGTCAACTCGATCTGGGAAGGCTCGGGCAACGTGATGTGCCTCGACGTGCTGCGCGCGGTGTCGCGCGAGCCCGACGCGGCTGCCGCGCTGTTCACCGAACTCGCCGACCTCGGCGCGGGCGAACCGCGCATCCGCGCGGCGCTCGACGCGCTGCGCGCGATGCTCGACGCACCGGCCGACACGCTCGAGGCGTCGGGCCGCGTGTTCGCGCAGCGCCTCGCGCTCGTCGCGCAGGCGTGCCTGCTGCGCCGCGACGCACCGGCGGCCGTCGCCGACGCGTTCGTCGCGACACGGCTTGCCGCGCCCGACTGGGGCCGCATCGCGGGCGGCTTCGACCCGCACGCGATCGACGTCGCCGCGCTGCTGCAGCGCGCGTACCCGGCCTGACGCCCGTTCGTCCGGCCCGGTTCCCCCCGTTCGCCTTCGTTCGCCCGCCCGGAGCCCCGATGAACCTCGTCGCCGCCCTCGACCGCGCCGCCCGCGCGACGCCCGACAAGCCGTTCCTCGTCAGCGAATCCGCGACGATCACCTATGCCGCCGCGCGCGAGCGCTCGCACCGCGCGGCGGCCGTGCTGAGCGCGCTCGGCGTCGCGGCCGGCGACCGTGTCGCCGCGATGTGCTTCAACACGCCGGCCTTCGTCGACCTGATGTTCGGCGCGTGGCGGCTCGGCGCGACGTTCGTGCCGATCAACCACAAGCTGCAGGCGCCGGAAGTCGACTACGTGCTCGAACACAGCCGCAGC
This sequence comes from Burkholderia sp. 572, assembly GCF_040545135.1. Lineage (NCBI taxonomy): Bacteria > Pseudomonadati > Pseudomonadota > Betaproteobacteria > Burkholderiales > Burkholderiaceae > Burkholderia > Burkholderia sp. 572. Next base: position 150,392 of record NZ_JBEPLH010000013.1, read on the forward strand.
AAGGTGCTGCTGTTCGACGTGACGCTCGCGCCGGTGGTCGAGCGCATCGTGCATCCCGCGCGACGGCTCGTGACCGAGGGCGAGCTCGACGGCGTGCCGTGCTTCGACACGCTGTGCGCAACGATGGACGGCCTCGCGGGCATCGAGCCGGCCGACGGCGACATCGCGCAGATCCTCTATACGTCCGGCACGACCGGCCACCCGAAAGGCTGCGTGCACAGCCACCGCACCGTGACGCTCGCCGCGATGCAGGCGGCCCTCGCAACCGGCATCGGCCGCAACGAGCGCACGCTGATGGCGATGCCGATCTGGCATTCGTCGCCGCTCAACAACTGGTTCGGCGGCACGCTGTATGCGGGCGGCACCGTCGTGCTGCTACGCGAATACCATCCGCTGCGGTTCCTGCAGGCCGTCGAGCGCGAGCGCGTGACGCTGTATTTCGGCGCGCCGGTATCGTACCTGCTGCCGCTCGACACGATCGAGGGTTTCGCGGCGTTCGACCTGTCGAGCGTGCGGGCATGGCTGTACGGAGGCGGCCCGATCGGCGCCGCGCAGGCCGAACGGCTCGCGCGCGCGTATCGCAGCGACGCGTTCTTCCAGGTGTACGGCATGACGGAAGCGGGCCCGGCCGGCACGACGCTGTATCCGGACGAGCAGATCGCGAAGGCCGGCTCGATCGGCCGCCACGGCGGCCCGGGCGTCGACCTGCGCGTCGTGCGGATGGACGGCGTCGACGCGCAGCCGGGCGAGACCGGCGAGATCTGGCTGAAGACCGACAGCATGATGCTCGGCTATCTCGACGATGCGGCCGCGACCCGCGCCGCGTTCGCGCCGCACGGCTGGTATCGCACCGGCGACATCGCGCGGATCGATCAGGACGGCTACCTGTTCATCGTCGACCGGCTGAAGGACATGATCGTGACGGGCGGCGAGAACGTCTATTCGAAGGAAGTGGAGGACGTGCTCGGCGCGCATCCGGACATCGCCGAGGCGGCCGTCGTCGGTGTCCCGCATCCCGACTGGGGCGAGACGGTCGTCGCGCACGTCGTGCCGCGCGCGGGCACGGTGCCCGACGCGGACGCGCTGCGCGCGTTCTGCGGCGAGCGGCTCGCCGCTTACAAGATTCCGCGTGAGTTCACGTTCGTGCAGGCGCTGCCGCGCACGCCTACGGGCAAGCTGCAGAAGTTCCTGCTGCGTGTGCGTCGCGAGGACTAAGCATCCACGATTGCGCAAGCGCACTTACAACTCACGCACTCATATTCCCCTTGCGAACCGCAAAGCAAGATACGGCATCACTCCTTATCCGCATCACCTGGTCAACACATTCGCGCACGCGCGGTCAATGCAAAAGGCAGAACTGAACAAGTAATAGAAATTAGCAGCCCTGAATCATATTCGTCAGATTGATCTACGTTTTCCTATCTGGAATAGCGTCTCTAGGCAGCCATTCCATTTACTGAGACAGGGAAGCCGGATGAAAGACGAACTCAAAGCACCGACCCATCTTTTCGCCACCGTTGGTGCACTCACGGAACGCGGTGGACGCGTCACCACCGCAACCAGCGGCCTGACCCTGGCTGGATTAGAAGTCGCCTGCGTCGGCGACGTAGTGACCTATGACGACGGCAGCGAGGCTGCGATTATCGACGGCGCGGGAAACAACCATAGCGGAGGCAAGCCGTTCGCGTTGGTCGGCAGCCGGTTGAGCAACGGTGACCGCATTACCGAAACACTGCGCACCTCATGGGGCATTCACGTGCGGGATGGGCAAAGCGCTGCGGGCCTGTTCGATCCGACCTATGTGCCGCCGCCCGCGCCGCCCGCCTACAGATTGGCGGTATGTGGCGCGACAACCGCGCGCGGCGGTGCATTGCGCGAGCCGTCCGGCACATGGGAAGTAGCGCCGCACTTGGGCAAGGCTGCCACGGTGGGCGACCTGATCCACTACCCGGACGGTTCAACCGCGCGCGTGACGAGCGGTCTGGGTTTGGCCGACAGGCCCGACTTCCCACCGCTCGCATTCGTTGGCAGCGAACTCGATAACGGCGACACGATCACCGATAGTCCCGAACGACGAGGCGTAGCGTCATCCGTTGTATTTAGCGTCGTCACCCGCTCGTCCATGCCCCGCTGAGGTAGCGTCCATGATCCGCTACTTTCTTGCCAAAGGCGACCGCGCCGGGGAAGCGGTGATTGTCGAAGGCCTCGACACCGTGACCTGTTCCAATCCGCCGCCGAGGGTTCATATCGCCACGCTGGATATGAAGACCTACTGTTCTGCCTGCAAGCGTGAAGGACACATCGCACCGCAAGGTCCGCGCTGGCCAGGTACCGGTCCGAACGGCAAGCAGTGGGCATTGAGCGGGGATATCAATGTCTGCGGCTGCAACCCGCCGCCGATCTTCTACGCTGAGCGCGGCATGCGGATGATTTTTACTGCGGAAGAGACTGCGACGCTGAATGGGCGCCAACCTGATGCAGCCGATCGGTCATTTGCTCGGTCGGCTGTCGTACACGACGAGCAATTCACCTTGCTCGATGACTCCTGCCGCCCGCTCGCGAACATTCGCTATCGAATCGTTACGGACACTGGGCAGATTTTCACGGGCACCACGGACACGGCCGGGCAAACACATCGAATCGCCACCGACGCCTCGGCAACTCTGAAAATCTATACGACGGAACATTGAAGCAATGAAAAATTTTGACGTGAATGATGACGGAGAATGGTTCCTCGTACACTCAGGCGCAGTCACCAATACCAATCCTGGGTCGATGGTGGAAGTAACGATCAATACCGAAAAAATATGTCACAACATGACAAACAAGGAATTCCGGGAAATGGTATTGAGTAAACGCGATCGAGCCGTTTCTCTCGTCGAGAAAAGAATCAAGGATCTGCAGCGCTGGTCCAACACTGATAAGGCACGCGTATTACAGTGGTTCGGCAGGACTGATGAACGCACCCGCATAACGCCATTAACAGGCCTGACTGCAATCGTCCGCGTACTAAAGGCACTCACCGGATACAATTTCACGCGATGGGACAGCGAGCGATTCAAACATATTGGATGCGTTCCAAATTCGAACAAATCGGGAGTCGCGGCATCAGTTTGTTCGCCGGATACCGTAACTCATACGATCGCAATACACCCCGATTTTTGTACAATGCGAGACTTCTCATGGGAAAAAGATTCCGTCGTTTCCACCCTGATTCATGAGGTGAGTCATTTTGACGACACAATGGGAACCCGGGATCACAAATATTTCATGGAGGAGTGTTTGGCGTTTGGAGCCGAAAACCCGAATCAAGCAATCAACAATGCCGACAGCATTGCAGGATACGTCATTTACAATGCTTAAATTTATTCTTGCCCTAAGCCTTCTCGTCTCCAATCCGGTATTTGCTTGCATCGCCAGCGAGAACTTCGACATCTACTTTTCGAGAGATAGCTCGCACCTATCGAATGCAGAGATCGTCCGCATTGCAAAATGGACAGCCGACCAAAAGCTCAATTACGCGAATCACCTGACCAAAGAGACAACCCTGATCAGTGGCCATGCCGAGGAAAGTGAACCGGGAGCACTGGCCCTTGCGCAATCAAGATTGCAAACCGCGTATGCGCTGTTGGAGCAACTCGGCTTTTTACGCGGAACGATCAAGAAGAGCGCCCGCGTCTATTCGCATGGCGACGTGGACAATGGGCGACGTGTGGAAATTTCCTTCCTGCCCGATTGCCCTAACAAGTGCTGCGACGGCAAGTAACGTCATACTGCCGCCGATCGGGGCGATGCGGTATCGACGTACACATGCGGCGATCCTGCTGCACCACTACCTGCAACATCCCTATGCCCCTGTCGGGTGTGTCCCACCAAAGAAAAAGCCACCCGGCCCGACGGCCAGGTGGCTTTTTCGCATGACCGGCGGGGCGGCGACGTGCGCCGCCGCCCGTTCGTCACGTCACGGGCTGCTTACTTGCCGCCGATGCTCTTCAGCGGCTTCCACTCGCCCTTCTCGACCTTGTACATCGTGATGCCGCCGTTCTTCAGGTCGCCCTTCGCGTCATACGCGACGTGCGTCGACGTCACGCCGGCCATGTCGGTCTTCGCGAGCACCGGCAGATACTTCGCCGGATCGGTCGAGTCGGCCTTCTTCATCGCGTTGAACAGCGCCATCGCGCCGTCGTACGCATACGGCGAGTAGGTCTGCACGTCTTCGCCGAAGCGCTTCTTGTACTTGTCGGCGTACGTCTTGCCGCCCGGCATCTCTTCGAGCGGCAGGCCTGCCAGCGAGGCGATCGTGCCGTCGGCCGCGTTGCCCGCGATCTTCAGGAACGTCGGCGTCTTCACCATTTCGCCGCTCATCAGCGGGGCGGTGATGCCGAGCGTCTTCATCTGCTTGACCATCGGTGCAGCCTGCGAATCCGCGCCGCCGTAGTAGACGAGATCCGGCTTCGCCGCCTTCAGCTTGGTCAGGATCGCCTTGAAGTCCACCGCCTTGTCGTTCGTGAATTCACGGTCGACGATCGTCGCGCCGCCGGCCTTCGCGGCCTTCTCGAACTGGTCGGCGAGACCCTGGCCGTAGGCCGTGCGGTCGTCGACGATCGCGATCTTCTTCATGCCGAGATCCTTCGACGCGAACGTGCCGGCCACCGAGCCCTGCTGCGTGTCGGACGTCATCATGCGGAAGGTCGTCTTGTAACCCTGCTGCGTGTATTCCGGTGCGGTCGCCATCGCGATCTGCGGAATGCCCGCGTTCGCGTAGATGCGCGAGGCCGGAATCGTCGTGCCCGAGTTGAAGTGGCCGAGCATGCCCTTGATGCCGTCGTCGACGAGCTTCTGCGCGACCGTCGTGCCGGTGCGCGGGTCAGCCTGGTCGTCCTGCGTGTCGAGTGCGAACTTCACCGGCTTGCCGCCGATCTTCGGGCTCGTCGCGTTGAAATCCTCGATCGCGAGCACGATCCCGTTCTGCATATCCTTGCCGTAGTGCGCCTGCGCGCCCGTCATCGGCCCTGCGTAGCCGATCTTCACGTCATCCGCATGGGCCGTCCCCGCCAGCGACATGACCGCGACGAACGTCGCGCCTGCCACCTTTTTCATCGTGTGTTGCATAGCATCTCCTTGGTACCAGGGTAAATGGAGCGGCTTCGGGATCGCCTAGCCGCTTCCTTTGTTTGATCCGAACGGCAAGGATGATCAGCCGATCGTCATCAAATTCGCATTGCCGCCCGCCGCGGCCGTGTTCACGCTCACCGAGCGCTCCGTCAACAGCCGTTCCAGCGCGTAATCTTCCGCATCGCCGTTCTCGAACGCGCCCACCGACACGCCCTGCACCGACACGATCGGGCCCGGCCGCTGCGCGACGTCCTTCACGAGCGTCTGCAGTTCGTCGCTGTCGCCTTCGAACAGCACCGCGTCGAACGGCGTATCGGCCTGCTTGCGCACGGTCGCATGCGCCTTCAGCGACGCCGGCAGCGCGGCGACCAGCGCCTCGCCGGCCGCGCCCGCGAACAGCGCGCGGTTGCCGGTCGCCAGCACCGCCGCGAACTGCGCGCGCGCGCCGCCCGGCGTCGCCGCGACACACAGCACCGTGCCGCGCGGGCCGAGTGTATACGTGTTTCGCTCGCCCGTCGGGCCGGTCAGCACGGCGGTCGCACCGGCCGGCACCTGCGCCAGGTAGCCGTCGCAACGCGCGGCCAGTGCCGGCTCGCGCTGCTCGATCAGCCAGTCGCGCAGCGTCGTGAGCGCTGCCGCGGGGTTGCCGCGCGCATCGCCTTCGACCGCGCCGTCCGCGATCAGCGTCTGCGCGAGCGAACGCGGCAGGCCCGACGGACGCGTCGCGAGCAGGCGCTGCAGGTACAGCGCGCCGCCGGCCTTCGGGCCCGTGCCCGACAGCCCTTCGCCGCCGAACGGCTGCACGCCGACCACCGCGCCGATCACGTTGCGGTTCACGTAGATGTTGCCGACGTGCGCATTCGAGATCACGTGCGCGATCGTCTCGTCGATCCGCGTGTGGATGCCGAGCGTCAGGCCGTAGCCGGTCGCGCGGATCTGCTCCAGCAGCTTGTCGAGCTGGCTGCGGCGGTAGCGCACCACGTGCAGCACGGGGCCGAACACTTCGCGCTTCAGCTCGTCGATGCTGCCGATCTCGATCAGCGTCGGCGGCACGAACGTGCCGTGCGCGCAGGCTTCCGGCGCCGGCAGCTGCGTGACCGCGTGGCCCTTCTCCTTCATCGCCGCGACGTGCGTATCGATCGTCTGCTTCGCTTCACCGTCGATCACCGGGCCGACGTCCGTCGACAGCCGGTCGGGGTTGCCGAGCGCCAGCTCGTGCATCGCGCCCTTCAGCATCGTCAGCGTGCGGTCCGCGACATCGTCCTGCAGACACAGAACGCGCAGCGCCGAACACCGTTGACCGGCCGAGTCGAACGACGACTGCATCACGTCCGCGACCACCTGCTCCGCGAGCGCCGACGAGTCGACGATCATCGCGTTCTGGCCGCCCGTTTCCGCGATCAGCGGGATCGGCTTGCCGTCCGGGTCGAGGCGCGCCGACAGCGTCTTGTTGATCAGGCGCGCGACTTCGGTCGAGCCGGTGAACATCACCGCACGCGTGCGCGGATCGGCGACCAGCGCCGCACCGACGGTCTCGCCGTCGCCCGGCAGCAGCTGCACCGCGCCGGCCGGCACGCCGGCCTCGCGCAGCAGGCGCACGGCCTGGGCGGCGATCAGCGGCGTCTGTTCGGCCGGCTTCGCGAGCACCGTGTTGCCGGCCGCGAGCGCGGCGGCCACCTGGCCCATGAAGATCGCGAGCGGGAAGTTCCACGGGCTGATGCAGACCACGGGACCGAGCGGGCGGTGCGTGTCGTTCGAGAATTCGTCGCGGATCTGCGCGGCGTAGTAGCGCAGGAAGTCGACCGCTTCGCGGATCTCGGCGATCGCGTTCGGCAGCGACTTGCCGGCTTCGCGCACGATCAGGCCCATCAGCGTGTGCATCTGCGCTTCGAGCAGGTCGGCCGCGCGCACCAGGCAATCGGCGCGTGCGTCGACCGGCGTCGCCTGCCAGATCGGCGCGGCGGCCACCGCGTGCGCGAGTGCCGCGCTCACGTGTTCGGCCGTCGCTTCGCTGACGGTGCCGACCGTGTCGCGCTGGTCGGCCGGGTTGCGCACGTCGCGGGCCGGCGCGTCTGCGAGCGTGTCGTCGGCGAGCATCGGCGCCGCGCGCCACGGGAAATGCGCGCTCGCGAGCAGCGCGGACGACAGCGACGCGAGGCGGTGCTCGTTCGACAGGTCGAGGCCCATCGAGTTGGGACGCTCGTCGCCGTACAGGTTGCGCGGCAGCGGGATCTTCGCGTGCGGCGCGCCGAGCGGCACGACCTTCGACGCTTCGTCGACCGGATCGGCGACCAGTTCCTTCACCGACACGGTCTTGTCCGCGATGCGGTTCACGAACGACGTGTTCGCGCCGTTTTCCAGCAGGCGGCGCACCAGGTACGCGAGCAGCGTCTCGTGCGTGCCGACCGGCGCGTACACGCGGCACGGCCGGTTCAGCTTGTCGCGGCCGGTGACTTCCTCGTACAGCGGCTCGCCCATCCCGTGCAGGCACTGGAATTCGTACTGGCCCGGGTAGTAGTTCTGGCCCGCGAGCTGGTAGATCGCGGCGAGCGTGTACGCGTTGTGCGTTGCGAACTGCGGGTAGACGGCGTCGGGGGCGGCGAGCAGCTTCTTCGCGCACGCGAGGTACGACACGTCCGTGTAGATCTTGCGCGTATAGACCGGATAGCCTTCGAGGCCGTCGACCTGCGCACGCTTGATCTCGGTATCCCAGTACGCGCCCTTGACCAGACGGATCATCAGGCGGTGACGGCTGCGGCGCGCGAGATCGATCAGGTAGTCGATCACGAACGGGCAGCGCTTCTGGTAGCCCTGCACCACGAAGCCGATGCCGTTCCAGCCCGCGAGATCCGGATCGAAGCACAGCGCCTCGAGCAGGTCGAGCGACAGTTCGAGGCGGTCGGCTTCTTCCGCGTCGATGTTCAGGCCGATGTCGTAGCGGCGGGCGAGCAGCGCGAGCGCGCGCACGCGCGGCAGCAGCTCGCTCATCGTGCGGTCCTGCTGCGAACGCGAGTAGCGTGCGTGCAGCGCCGACAGCTTGATCGAGATGCCCGGGCCTTCGTAGATGCCGCGGCCGCCGGCCGCCTTGCCGATCGCGTGGATCGCCTGTTCGTACGACGCGTAGTAGCGCTGCGCGTCCTCTTCGGTCGTCGCCGCTTCGCCGAGCATGTCGTACGAGTAGCGGAAGCCGCGCGCTTCGTACTTGCGGCTGTTGGCCAGCGCTTCGGAAATCGTCTCGCCGGTGACGAACTGCTCGCCCATCAGGCGCATCGCCATGTCGACGCCCTTGCGGATCAGCGGCTCGCCGCCGCGGCCGATCAGGCGCGTGAGCGCCGACGACAGCCCCGCTTCGCTGTTGGTCGTCACGAGCTTGCCGGTGATCATCAGCCCCCAGGTCGCCGCGTTCACGAACAGCGACGGCGCGTGGCCGACGTGCGAGCGCCAGTCGCCCTTGCTGATCTTGTCGCGGATCAGCGCATCGCGCGTCGCGCGATCGGGAATGCGCAGCAGCGCCTCGGCGAGGCACATCAGCGCGACGCCTTCCTGGCTCGACAGCGAGAATTCGTGGATCAGCCCTTCGACGCCGCCGCCCGAGCTCTTCTCGCGCAGCGCCTCGACGAGCTTCGTCGCGAGCGCCTGCACGTCCGCCTGCAGGTTCGCGGGCAGGCGCGCCTGGCCGAGCAGGAACGGCACGCATTCCGGCTCGGGGCGGCGGTACGCGGCCGTGATCGCCGCGCGCAGCACCGATTGCGGCTGCACGTTCTGCGCGAATTCGAGGAACGGGTGCGGCGAGTTGTCGTCGTCGCCGTCCGCGGCCTGGCCGTCGGCGAGCTCCGTGACGCCGCTGTGGCCCGACAGCTCGGGCGGCAACTGGCCGTGCTCGATCCGCTCGAGATAAGCGAAGATCGCCTGCTTGATCAGCCAGTGGGGAGTGCGCTCGAGACGCGCGGCTGCGTCCTTGAGGCGCGAGCGGAGAAGGTCGTCGACCTTGACGCCGAGAGTCGTGCTTGCCATGGTGGGTTCGTGCGCCGGTGCGAGCCCGGCAATGTGGTGTGAGAGGATGCGCGAAATCCTACGGCACGCAATAAAAAGGTGCAACCAAATTGCGAGGTGGGTTGCACCCCTGGGTTAGTCAATATAATCAACCACTTATGCGGTTGCAACCTAGGAGTTGCCCGTGGTCGGGGGATCGGTGTTTTCCCTGAGCAGGCCGATTTGGCATGCGCGCGCAACCTTCCCCGCGCGTGGCGGCGGACGAAAACGGGTTGCACTGGGGTGGCGGCGGAGGGGGTGGCCGGGGGTGGCCGTGCCGCAAAAGACGGTTCGGGGCTGCCCGACGGCCCGGGCGTCGACGCAGCGGCACTTGGTGTGCGGTGTGCGGTGTGCGGTGTGCGGTGTGCGGTGTGCGGTGTGCGGTGTGCGGTGTGCGGCACGACGGCCGCATGGCGCGCCGCTCAGATATCCAGCGGATCGACCTCGACGCTCCACCGCAGCACGCCCTTCAGCGCGCGCAATTCCGGCTGCCATGCGCGCAGCGCATGCTGCAGCGCCGCCCGCGACGCGCTTTCGAGCAGCAACTGCGCGCGGTGAACGTTCGCGACCTTGACGATCGTCATCGGCACCGCGTCGTACACGGTCACGCGATCGGCGCCCGGCAGCCCCGGCAACGCGGCCGCGGCTTGCAGCAGGAACGCGAGCGCCGCGTCGAGCGTGCGCCCCTCGGCGCGCAGCAGCGCCTGGTAGACGAACGGCGGCAGGTGCGCGTCGCGGCGCTCGCCGAGCGTCGAATTCGCGAAGCCGACGTAGTCCTGCCGCCCGAGCGCGTGATACAGCGCGTGACGCGGGTAGCGCGTCTGCACGAGCACCTCGCCCGGCAGCCCCGCGCGCCCCGCGCGGCCGCTCACCTGCATCAGTTGCGCGAACAGCCGCTCGCTCGCGCGGAAGTCATGCGAGAACAGCGCCGTGTCGGCATTGAGCACACCGACGAGCGACACGCGCTGGAAGTCGTGCCCCTTCGCGATCATCTGCGTGCCGACGAGGATATCGACCTCGCCCGCGTGCACGTCGGAAAAGAGCGCCTGCGCACTGCCCTTGCGGCGCGTGCTGTCCGCGTCGATCCGCAGCACGCGCGCGCCCGGCACGGCCTCGGCGAGCGCCTCCTCGATGCGTTGCGTGCCGCGCCCGAGCGGCGCGATGTCGACGTTCCCGCACTCGGGGCACGATCGCGGAATGCGGGCTTCCCAGCCGCAGTGATGGCAGCGCAGCGCATGCTCGGGCTTGTGCAGCACGACGTACGCGCTGCAGCGCGGGCAGCCTGCGACCCAGCCGCATGCGTCGCACGCGAGCTGCGGCGCGTAACCGCGCCGGTTCAGGAACACGAGACTCTGCTCGCCGCGCTCGAGCCGCGCCTTCAGCGCCGCGACGAGCGGCCCCGACAGTCCGCCCATCGACGCGCGGCCGCGCCGCCGCTCCTCTTCGAGGTCGATCAGCCGCACGGTCGGCAGCGTCGCGTCGGCCACCGCGCGGCGCGACAGTGTGAGCCGCGTATAGCGGCCCTGCTCCGCCTGCCACCAGCTTTCGAGCGACGGCGTGGCCGAGCCAAGCACGACCGTGATGCCGAGCTGCTTCGCGCGCCACACGGCGAGATCGCGTGCCGAATAGCGCAGCCCTTCCTGCTGCTTGTACGCGGGCTCGTGCTCCTCGTCGACGACGATCAGCGCGAGCGCCGGCATCGACGCGAGCACCGCGAGGCGTGTGCCGAGCACGATCCGCGCACGCCCCGTATGCGCGGCGAGCCAGTTGCGCGCCCGCTCGCCCTCGGCGAGCCCGCTGTGCAGCGTGACGATCGCGTCGTCGGCGAGCGCACCCGCGAAGCGCGCGCGAAACGCGGCCTCGAACTGCGGCGTCAGGTTGATTTCGGGGACGAGCACGAGCGCCTGCGCGTCCGGCCGGGCGTCGAGCAGCGACGCGAGCGCATGCAGATAGACCTCGGTCTTGCCGCTGCCCGTCACGCCGTGCAGCAGGAACGGCGCAAAGCCCTGCGCGGCGCGGATCGCGTCGAGCGCCTCGGCCTGCTGATCCGTGAGCGCCGGCGGCACAGTTCGTCCACCGGCTGCCAACAGGTTATCCACAGCTTTGGGCACAGGCGCATCGGCCCAGCCGATCTCCTCGACGTCGACCCAGCCGCGCGCCGCCCAGTCGTCGAGCGTCGCGGCCGCCTTCGGGTGCAGCGCGCGCGCATCAGGCAGCGCGAGCGAGCCGGTGTCGACCAGCGCCTGCGCGAGCCGCCGCAGCGCGGCCCCGCGTGCGGGCAACGCATCGGGCAGCGCCGCGCGGCCGGCCTCCGTCGGCCGGTAGCGCACCTCGGGCGCAAGCAGCCGCCCCCAGCGCCCCGCATCGCGCAGCGCCTGCGGCAGCGCCGGCAGCGCGACCTCGCCGCGCCCGCGCTGGTAGTAATCGGCGGCGAACGACACGAGCGCGAGCCAGTCCGGCGACAACGGCGGCAGGTCGGTGCAGATCGCGTCGACCGCGCGCAGCCGGGACGGCGGCACGTCGGTGTGAGTCGTCACTTCGCAGACGAGCCCGACCGCCTGCCGCTTGCCGAACGGCACCTGCACGAGCGTGCCCGGCACGGGCGCCGGTTGCGCGTCGCAGCGATAGTCGAACAGGGTGGCGAGCGGATGGTCGAGCGCGACGCGCAGGTAGGTGCCGCTCATCGCGGCGCTCCGGCGGCGGCATGCACCGCATCGAGACGGGCGGCCGGCATCCGCGCCCGCATCGTGGCGGCGGACTTAAAGTAAAACGTCAGATTCGGCGCTAAGTTTTGGATTCGCATTAGGAATCGCCGTATACCCTGCCCAGCCTGTGGATAACTTTGTTGAGAACTCGCCGCTCACGGGCCGCAACGCACGCGGGGCCGCGCTTTCCGCTGATTTTCGCCGTTTGTGGCGGTCCCCCGCGGAGCCTTATTCCATAAGGCTGCTATTCAAATTACCGAACCATAGCGAGGCAATTTGACCGACACAGGGCTCTACCGCGCTGCAACGAGGAAAATGTGTATAAGTCAAGTCTTGACAAGCACTGAATCGGCAACCGGTGCGGGGTTGCGCCCTGTTTAGCGCCGAAAACGAAACGCTGTCATCCCGCAGTGCAGCATGACAGCGCTTGCGTTCAGCCGGCGGCTCCGCTACGGATCGCGCGGCTGTGGTTATGCACCTCGTCGACGAGTTCAGCGACGTGATCGGGCGACGTGAATTGCGAAATACCGTGCCCGAGGTTGAATACATGGCCCGGATGGTTGCCGTAGCTGTCGAGCACCGCGCGCGCCTGCTCGCGCACCGCGGCGGGCGGCGCAAACAGGATCGTCGGGTCGAGGTTGCCCTGCAGCGCGACTCGCCCCGCGACGCGCTCGCGCGCGGCGCCGAGGTTGACCGTCCAGTCGAGCCCGACCGCGTCGACGCCGGTCGCCGCGATCTCCTCGAGCCACAGCCCGCCGCCCTTCGTGAACGTGATGACCGGCACGCGCTCGCCGTCGTGCTCGCGCTTGAGCTGCGCCACCACGCGGCGAATGTAGTCCAGCGAGAAGCGCTGGTACGCGCCGTCCGCCAGCGCGCCGCCCCATGTATCGAAGATCATCACGGCCTGCGCGCCCGCTTCGATCTGCGCGTTCAGGTAGGCCGCCACGGCCTGCGCGTTCACGTCGAGAATCCGGTGCATCAGGTCGGGGCGCGAATACGCCATCGACTTCACCGTGCGGAAATCGTCCGACCCGCCGCCTTCGACCATGTAGCACGCGAGCGTCCACGGGCTGCCCGAAAAGCCGATCAGCGGCACGCGCTGGCGACCCTGGCCGTCGGTGAGCGCGCGGCGGATCTCGCGCACCGCGCCCGTCACGTAGCCGAGCGTCTCTTCGATGTCCGGCACCGCGAGCCTGGCGACGTCGGCCTCGGTACGCACCGGATGCGCGAACTTCGGCCCTTCGCCGACCTGGAAGTCGAGGCCGAGGCCCATCGCGTCCGGAATCGTCAGGATGTCCGAGAACAGGATCGCGGCGTCGAGCGGAAAGCGCTCGAGCGGCTGCAGCGTCACTTCGGTCGCGTAGTCGGGATTCTTCGCGAGACCGAGGAAGCTGCCGGCGCGCGCGCGCGTCGCGTTGTATTCGGGCAGGTAGCGGCCGGCCTGGCGCATCAGCCAGATCGGCGTGTAGTCGGTCGGCTCGCGCAGAAGCGCACGCAGGAAGGTGTCGTTGAGCAGGGTATGGGCCACGGTAGGAGCGACGGTGCGAAGGCAAAGCGGCATTTTACCGGACAGCCGCCGCAAGGCTGCGCATGCCGGCGCGATGGCGGCCATATGACGCGCGCGATGGCTCCGTTATGATCGGACGCTCATATCGAACGAAACGAAGGAGGAGACCGATGAAACCATTCGCCACGCTCGCCGCCGCCGCGTTGTTTTGCTGCGCCGCCGCGCACGCACAGACCGCCGCAGGCGCAGCCGCCGCCGCACCTGGCGCCGGCTCGCGGCTCGACGACGTACTCGCGCGCGGCACGCTGCGCGTCTGCACGACGGGCGACTACAAGCCGTATTCGTACTACCGTGCGGACGGCCGCTTCGAGGGCATCGACATCGACATGGCCGAATCGCTCGCGAAGTCGCTCGGCGTGAAGACCGACTACGTGAAGACGAGCTGGCCGAACCTGACCGGCGACTTCGTCGCGAAATGCGACATCGCGGTGGGCGGCGTTTCGACGACGCTCGAGCGCCAGAAGCGCGTGTTCTTCACGCAGCCGTACGTCGTGGACGGCAAGACGCCGATCGTGCGCTGCGCGGACGCCGACAAATACCAGACCGTCGCGCAGATCGACCGGCCGGAAACGCGCGTGATCGTGAACCCGGGCGGCACCAACGAGCGTTTCGCGAAGCAGTATTTCACGCACGCGAACCTCACGGTCTATCCGGACAACGTAACGATCTTCAGGCAAATCCTCGCGGGCAAGGCGGACGTGATGGTGACGGATGCGTCCGAGACGCTGCTGCAGCAAAAGCTGAATCCGGGCCTGTGCTCGGTGCATCCGGACAAGCCGTTCCAGTTCGGCGAGAAGGCGTACATGGTGCCGCGCGGCGACGTCGCGTTCCAGCAGTACGTCGACCAGTGGCTGCATCTCGCGCTCTCGACCGGCGAATACCAGGCGATTTCGGACAAATGGCTGAAGTAAGCGGGTTCGCACGCGGCGGCCCGCAGTGACTTTAGCGGGCACCGACCCCGCGGCGGCCGCCCGCGAAAATCGCTGCACGGTGGCGGCCGAATCGCCGCCGTTACACTTCGACGCAGCTCGCCGGCGCCGGCAAAATCGGCCCGATGCCGGCGAACTGGCCGAACGGTCGACTTCCGCGCCGCCCAATCACGTTTCAAAATCTTTCTGACGAATGAATCGTCATGCGCGGCATCTGCCGAATCGCGCATTTTCTCGCGTGGAAATCGGCAATTCGTCGAGCCTGATACGCATGAAAAACGCATCGTGCGCACGCGCTGAAAACGCTGCGGAAAATATGGGTAAAAATGACCTTTTTCGGGCCCTCAAAAACAGCAAAAAATCCCGGAAAGCCTTATCTGGCGGGCGTTACAACCTGAAACACTTTGTTACCGCGAGGGGTCATTAATTCGCCCACAATGGCCTCAACGGTTTCAACACGGATGCGGTCTCGTGTGCCAAGTGTGAGCGGACGCGAAGCGCTGCGAGCCAGTCGGTCACGTACCGAAGCCCTTCCAAGGGGCATCCCTGTTGGAGTCGTTTCCGGCCCCCCGCCGGACTCGGTTTCATCTTTGGTCTCCTCGCGCTAACCCCGTAGCGTGTGGTTTTTAGCGGGCTAATAAGCCCGCTTTTTTTCGTCCATCGAAAACGCAACGGCCCGCAGGCCGCCGCGTTTTTCCAGCGCGTTTTCCCTTCTTCATGCCGCGCTAAGCGGTCTTCTGCACGTCGAGCTTCAGCTCCTCGATCATCCGGTCGCGCATCACGAACTTCTGCACCTTGCCCGTCACCGTCATCGGCAGCTCGTCGACGAAGCGGATGTAGCGCGGAATCTTGTAGTGCGCGATCTGCCCGCTGCAGAACGCACGCACGTCGTCCTCGGTCATCTGCTCGTCCGCGCGCAGCACGATCCACGCGCACAGCTCCTCGCCGTACTTCGCATCGGGTACGCCGAATACCTGCGCGCTCTGAATCTTCGGATGCCGAAACAGGAATTCCTCGATCTCGCGCGGATAGACGTTCTCGCCGCCGCGAATCACCATGTCCTTCAACCGGCCGACGATGTTGCAGTAACCGTCCGCATCGAGCGTCGCGAGGTCGCCCGTATGCATCCAGCCGTCCACGAGCACCTCGCGCGTCTTCGTGTCGTCGTCCCAGTAGCCGAGCATCACCGAATAGCCCTTCGTGCAAAGCTCGCCCGTCGCGCCGACCGGCACGATATCGCCGCCCGGATCGACGATCTTCACTTCCAGGTGCGGCTGGATGCGGCCGACCGTCGTCGTGCGCTTCTCGAGCGGGTCGTCGGTCGAGCTCTGGAACGACACGGGGCTCGTCTCCGTCATCCCGTACGCGATCGTGATCTCGGACAGGTGCATCTGCGACACGACGCGCTTCATCGTCTCGATCGGGCACGGCGAGCCGGCCATGATCCCGGTGCGCAGCGTCGACAGGTCGAATTGCGCGAACGCCGGATGATCGAGCTCCGCAATGAACATCGTCGGCACGCCGTGCAGCGCGGTGCAACGCTCGTCGGCCACCGCCGCGAGCGTCGCGACCGGGTCGAATGCTTCGCCCGGGAACACCATCGCCGCCCCCTTCGACACGCACGCGAGCACTGCGAGCACCATCCCGAAGCAGTGATACAGCGGCACCGGGATGCACAGCGTGTCCTGTTCGGTGAAGCGCATCGCGGTCGCGATCGAGCGGCCGTTGTTGACGACGTTGCGATGCGTGAGCGTCGCGCCCTTCGGGCTGCCCGTCGTGCCGCTCGTGAACTGGATGTTGATCGGCTCATGGGCCTCGAGCGTCGCGCCGATCGCATCGAGCAGCGCGGGATCGACGGCCTGGCGGCCGCGCGCCATCACGTCCGCGAAGCGGAACATGCCGGCCGGCGCGACGTCGCCCATCGACACGACCGTGCGCAGGCTCGGCACGCGCGCCGCATGCAGGTCGCACGGCGTCGCGGTCGCGAGTTCCGGCGCGATGGTCTGCAGCATCTCGACGTATGCGGACGTCTTGAAGCGCTCGGCGGCGATCACGGCTTTACAGCCGACCTTGTTCAGCGCGTATTCGAGTTCCGCGAGCCGGTAGGCCGGATTGATGTTGACGAGCACCGCGCCGATCCGCGCGGTCGCGAACTGCGTGAGCAGCCATTCGCTGCGGTTCGGCGACCAGATGCCGACGCGATCGCCCTTCACGATGCCGAGCGAGGCCAGCCCGGCCGCCAGCACGTCGACCTCGTTCGCGAACTCGCGCCAGGTCCAGCGCACCTGCTGCTCGCGGAACACGACGGCCGGCCGATCGGGAAAGCGGCCTGCCGTGTCGAGCAGGAACCGGCCGATCGTCGCTTCGGAGAGCGGCACGTCGGTCGTGCCGCGCACGTACGACAATCCGTTTTCGGGCGCGATCAGCGCCCCCACGCCAAGGTCTGCTGCCATGAATGTCTCCGTCCGTTTTTTGTCTGACCGGCCCGACATGCGGCTCACGCGTGTCTGCTCCGCCGCCGTCGCGACGGATAGCCTCTCCGGGATGATGCCGTGCGCGGCTGACGACACTCTGACATCGAATTACTGCGGACGGGTGAAATAGCACGACCGGACGGTATGATCCGACCCGTAAAAACAGACGAAAACGACGGGCGAAAAAAAAGCAGCCCGAAGGCTGCTTTCTTTCGCGGGATACGCGGCGCGGCTCAGTGCCGGCTGCGGATCTTCGCCAGACGCTGGATCGCTTCGAGCTGCGCCATCGCGGTCGCGAGCTCGGATTGCGCCTTCGCGAGGTCGAGATCCGACTTCGCGTTCTGCAGCGTTTCCTCGGCACGCTTGCGTGCTTCCTCGGCTTTCGCCGCGTCGAGGTCCTTGCCGCGGATCGCGGTGTCGGCGAGCACCGTCACGGCACCCGGCTGCACTTCGAGAATGCCGCCCGCGACGAACACGAATTCGTCGTTGCCGCCCTCGACTTCGATGCGCACCGCACCCGGACGAATCCGCGTGATCAGCGGCGTGTGACCCGGCAGAATGCCCAGCTCACCCGTTTCGCCCGGCAGCGCGACGAATTTCGCCTCGCCCGAGAAGATCTGCTCTTCCGCGCTGACGACGTCTACTTTGATGGTTGCCATATCGACTCCTGTCGATCGGAACGAGCGCTTCAGCGCCTGCTCCGATCCCATGCACGGCGGGTTGAGCGTATTACGTGAGCGCCTGCCCGCGAACGGATACCATCAAGGTATCCCTCACGGACGTAGCGGCGCCCGCTGCGTTACGCCTGACCCTTACGAGATCTTCTTGGCCTTTTCGAAGGCTTCGTCGATCGTGCCGACCATGTAGAACGCCTGTTCCGGCAGGTGGTCGCACTCGCCGTCGACGATCATCTTGAAGCCACGGATCGTTTCCTTCAGCGGCACGTACTTGCCCGGCGAGCCCGTGAACACTTCAGCGACGTGGAACGGCTGCGACAGGAAACGCTGGATCTTACGCGCGCGTGCGACCGACAGCTTGTCTTCCGGCGACAGTTCGTCCATGCCCAGAATCGCGATGATGTCGCGCAGTTCCTTGTAGCGCTGCAGCGTCTGCTGAACACGACGGGTGATCGAGTAGTGCTCTTCACCGATCACGTTCGGGTCGATCTGGCGCGACGTCGAGTCGAGCGGGTCGACCGCCGGGTAGATACCCAGCGAAGCGATGTCACGCGACAGAACGACGGTTGCGTCCAGGTGGCCGAAGGTCGTAGCCGGCGACGGGTCGGTCAAGTCGTCCGCAGGGACGTACACGGCCTGGACCGACGTAATCGAGCCCTTCTTGGTCGACGTGATGCGCTCTTGCAGCTTGCCCATTTCTTCAGCCAGCGTCGGCTGATAGCCCACTGCCGACGGCATACGGCCGAGCAGTGCCGACACTTCGGTACCGGCCAGCGTGAAACGGTAGATGTTGTCGACGAAGAACAGCACGTCGAGGCCTTCGTCACGGAAGTGCTCGGCCATCGTCAGGCCGGTCAGCGCGACGCGCAGACGGTTGCCCGGCGGCTCGTTCATCTGGCCGTACACCAGCGCGACCTTGTCGAGAACGTTCGAGTCCTTCATTTCGTGGTAGAAGTCGTTCCCTTCACGGGTACGCTCGCCCACGCCCGCGAACACGGAGTAACCGCCGTGCTCCTTCGCGATGTTGTTGATGAGCTCCATCATGTTGACGGTCTTGCCCACGCCAGCACCGCCGAACAGGCCAACCTTGCCGCCCTTTGCGAACGGGCAGATCAGGTCGATAACCTTGATACCCGTTTCGAGCAGTTCGGTCGACGGCGACAGTTCGTCGAACGCCGGAGCCTTCTGGTGGATCGAGCGCGTCGTTTCGCTCACGATCGGGCCAGCCTCGTCGATCGGACGGCCGAGCACGTCCATGATCCGGCCGAGGGTCGGCTTGCCGACCGGCACCGAGATCGGATTTGCCGTGTTCTTCACGGTCAGACCGCGGCGCAGGCCGTCGGATGCACCCAGACAAATGGTACGGACCACGCCGTCGCCCAGCTGTTGCTGGACTTCGAGCGTCAGTTCCGAGCCATCGAGAATGAGCGCGTCGTAGATCTTCGGCATGCTGTCGCGCGGGAATTCCACGTCGATAACGGCGCCGATGCACTGTACGATCTTGCCTTCTACCAAAGCAGCAGTACTCATCGCTTTTCCTTTAAATACCTGATTCTTTACTCGCGCAAAGGCGCAGTTGTCGTCCGTGGCGCGCGCTTAAACAGCGGCTGCGCCGCCGACGATCTCCGACAGTTCTTTCGTGATCGCGGCCTGGCGGCTCTTGTTGTACACGAGCTGCAGTTCGCTGATCACCGTCTTCGCGTTGTCGGACGCGGCCTTCATCGCGACCATGCGCGCCGATTGCTCGGACGCCATGTTTTCCGCGACGGCCTGGTACACCAGCGCCTCGACGTAACGCACGAGCAGTTCGTCGACGACTGCCTGCGCGTCCGGCTCGTAGATGTAGTCCCACGACGTGGCCGGCGTACCATCATCGGCTTCGAAGTGTTCCGACGACAGCGGCAGCAACTGCTCGATCACGGCTTCCTGCTTCATCGTGTTGACGAAGCGCGTGTAAGCGATATAAACCGCCGACAGCTTGCCTTCCGAGTACAGATCGAGCTGCGTCTTCACGGCGCCGATCAGCTTGTCCAGATGCGGGGTGTCGCCGAGGTGCACGACCTGCGACATCACCTTCGCGCCGAAGCGATTCAGGAACCCGAGGCCCTTGCTACCGATCGCGGTGGCTTCGACCTTCTGGCCCTTCTCTTCCAGCTCCTTGAACTTCTGAACCGTCGCACGCAGCACGTTGGTGTTCAAACCGCCGCACAGACCCTTGTCCGTCGTGACGAGAATGATGCCGGCCGTGTTCGCGCCTTCGTTCGCCACCATGAACGGGTGACGGTACTCCGGGTTCGCGCGGCTCATGTGCGCGGCGATGGCACGGACCTTGTCCGCATACGGACGAGCGGCGCGCATGCGTTCCTGCGCGCGACGCATCTTCGATGCGGCCACCATCTCCATCGCCTTCGTGATCTTGCGCGTGTTCTGCACGCTCTTGATCTTGCCGCGAATTTCCTTCATTCCAGCCATAGCTTGCTCCTTGACCGAAGCGGCGCGGGCGCGTCAGCACCCGCGCGGCCTCAGTGTGTCACTCGCGGATCAATAGGCACCGGACTTCTTGAAGGATTCGATCGCCGAGCGCAGTGCGCCTTCGTCGTCCTTCGAGAGATCCTTGGTGTCTTCGATGCGCTTGATGAGGTCAGCGTGGCTGGTCTTCAGGCTTTCGCGCAGGCCCTTCTCGAACGGCAGCACTTGCTTCACGTCGAGGTCGTCGAGGTAGCCGTTGTTCGCGGCGTACAGCGACACGGCCAGTTCCCACACCTGCAGCGGCTGGTACTGCGGCTGCTTCAGCAGTTCCGTCACGCGGCGGCCGCGCTCGAGCTGCTTGCGGGTCGCTTCGTCGAGGTCCGATGCGAACTGCGCGAATGCGGCCAGTTCACGGTACTGCGCGAGGTCGGTACGGATACCGCCCGACAGCTTCTTCACGACCTTCGTCTGAGCGGCGCCACCGACTCGCGACACCGACACGCCGGCGTTGATTGCCGGGCGGATGCCTGCGTTGAACAGGTCGGTTTCCAGGAAGATCTGGCCGTCGGTAATCGAGATCACGTTCGTCGGAACGAACGCGGTCACGTCGCCTGCCTGCGTTTCGATGACCGGCAGTGCCGTCAGCGAACCGCTCTTGCCCTTCACTTCGCCGTTCGTGAACTTCTCGACGTACTCTTCCGACACGCGAGCCGCACGCTCCAGCAGACGCGAGTGCAGATAGAACACGTCGCCCGGGTACGCTTCACGGCCCGGCGGGCGGCGCAGCAGCAGCGAGATCTGACGGTATGCCCAAGCCTGCTTGGTCAAGTCGTCATAAATGATCAGCGCGTCCTGGCCGCGGTCGCGGAAGTATTCGCCCATCGTGCAGCCGGCGTACGGTGCCAGGTACTGCATGGCGGCGGAATCCGATGCCGTGGCGGCGACGACGATCGTGTATTCCATCGCGCCCGTTTCTTCGAGCTTGCGAACCACGTTCATGATCGACGAAGCCTTCTGGCCGATCGCGACGTAGATACAGATCAGGTCCTTGCCCTTCTGGTTGATGATCGCGTCGAGCGCCACCGCGGTCTTGCCGCACTGACGGTCGCCGATGATCAGCTCACGCTGGCCACGGCCGATCGGCACCATCGCGTCGATCGACTTGATGCCCGTCTGCACCGGCTGCGACACCGACTTACGCCAGATCACGCCCGGGGCGATCTTTTCGATCGCATCGGTCAGCTTCGCGTTGACCGGGCCCTTGCCGTCGATCGGGTTGCCGAGCGCATCGACCACGCGGCCGACGAGTTCCGGGCCAACCGGGACTTCGAGAATGCGGCCCGTCGTCTTGACGATGTCGCCTTCCGAGATGTGTTCGTATTCGCCGAGAATCACCGCGCCGACCGAGTCGCGCTCGAGGTTCAGCGCGAGGCCGAACGTGTTGCCCGGAAACTCGAGCATTTCGCCCTGCATCACGTCCGACAGGCCGTGGATACGCACGATACCGTCGGTCACGGAGATCACGGTGCCCTGGTTGCGAACGTCTGCGCTCGCTTCAAGGCCCTGGATCCGGCTCTTGATCAGCTCGCTGATCTCAGAGGGATTGAGTTGCATTATTCGCTCCTGATAGTCAATTCTGTTGCGTGCCGGCGTGGCGCTCAGGCGGTCAAGGCAGCCTGCATCGATGCGAGGCGCGCGCGAACCGAGGTGTCGAGCACTTCGTCGCCGACCGTCACGCGCACGCCGCCGATCAGCGACGAATCGACTTCGACCGTCGGTTTCAGCTTGCGCTTGAACTTGCGTTCGAGGCCCGAGACGAGACTGTCGAGATCCGCGCCGTTCAGCGGGAACGCGCTCACGATCTCGGCGTCGGCGGCACCTTCACGTTCGTTCTTGAGCGCCTCGAACTGCTCGGCAATTTCCGGCAGCAGCGCGATGCGATGATTGTCGACCAGCATCTGCACGAAGTTCTTCGCTTCGGCGCCGGCCGCGAGCGGCGACTTCGCAGCAGCAAGCAGCAACTCGGCTACTTGCGTGCGCGTCACCTTCGGGCTCGACGCGACCGACAGCACTTCCGGCAGACGCGCAACCTGGGCCAGCTCTTGCACGAGCGTGGACCAGGCGGCGATGTCACCGCCCTCGGCCACGCGGAACAGCGCTTCTGCGTAAGGGCGGGCGATGGTTGCAAGTTCGGCCATGATCAGAGCTCGGCTTTCAGTTGATTCAGCAGTTGGGCGTGGGCCGTTTGATCGACTTCGCGCTTCAGGATCTGCTCGGCGCCCTTCACGGCCAGCGTAGCGACTTCGCCACGCAGCGCTTCGCGCGCCTTCACGATTTGCTGTTCTGCTTCCGCCTTCGCCTGGGCGACGATGCGGGCGGCTTCAGCCTGGGCGTTGGCCTTGATTTCCTCGGCGACCGCCTGGGCACGCTTTTCAGCGTCGGCGATGCGCTGCTGGCCGTCATTGCGGGCCTGCGCGAGTTCCTGGTCCACGCGCTTGTGCGCTGCGTCGAGTTCTGCCTTGCCCTTCTCGGCGGCGGCGAGGCCGTCGGCGATCTTCTTCGAACGTTCGTCGAGGGCGTTGATCAACGGCGGCCACACGAACTTCATCGTGAACCACGCGAGGACCAGGAACACGACCATTTGCGCAAACAGAGTTGCGTTGAGATTCACGGTGTTTCCTTATCTGCTATTCCGGAAAAATGAAACGGTAAGGCGCTCATCGAGTTGCATTCGATCAGCGCCCCAAGTCTCCGTTCCGCCCTGCGCCGGCTCACGCCGGACGCATATTTCCGAGGAACCTTAGCCTGCGACGAGCTTCGACAGGAGCGGGTTCGCGAACGCGAACAGCATTGCAACACCCACGCCGATCAGGAATGCCGCGTCGATCAGACCAGCCAGCAGGAACATCTTCGTTTGCAGCGGGTTGATGAGTTCCGGCTGACGTGCGCAGGCTTCGATGTACTTACCACCCATCAGCGCGATACCGATACAGGCGCCGATTGCACCCAGGCCGATGATGATGCCGATACCGATGGCGGTCAGACCCTGGATGTTGGCGATGTAAGCTTGCATGATCACTCCTTTGTGAAAAGACTTGGAACTGAGATTTAAAAAACTAAAACGGAAACTCTTTTTTGCACGCCGCGCTTAGTGCTTGTCGTGCGCCTGGCCGAGATACACCAGCGTCAGCATCATGAAAATGAATGCCTGCAACAGAACAATCAGGATGTGGAAGATTGCCCAGACGCTGCCCGCGATCACGTGGCCAACGAAGCCGAGGAACGTTGCGTCGCCACCGAAGCTCCACATGCTGCCGAGCAGGGCGATCAACAGGAACAACAGCTCACCCGCGTACATGTTGCCGAACAGCCGCATACCGAGGGAGACGGTCTTGGCGAGATATTCGACGATGTTGAGCGCGAGGTTAGGGATCCACAGCAGCGGGTGGGCGCCGAACGGTGCCGACAGCAGCTCATGCACAAAGCCGCCCGCGCCCTTGATCTTGATGCTGTAGTAGATCATCAGGACGAACACGCCGAGCGCGATGCCGAGCGTGCCGTTCAGGTCGGCCGTCGGGACGATGCGATGGTGGGAAATCACGTCCGACAGACCGAGCAGGCCGATCACGCGGCCCGGCAGGTCAACCGGGAGGAAGTCGAGGGAGTTCATCAGCGCGACCCACACGAACACCGTGAGCGCGAGCGGAGCGATGAAGGTACGATTGCCGTGAACGATGGCCTTCGATTGGTCTTCGACCATCTCGACGAGCATCTCGATCGCGCACTGGAAACGGCCCGGCACGCCCGACGTCGCCTTGCGGGCAGCCAGACGCAGCAGGACGATCGTCACGATGCCGCAAACGATCGACCAGAACAGCGTGTCGAGATTCCAGACGTGGATGTCGAAAATCGACGTCTGATGCGAGGTGGAGAAATTCTGCAAGTGGTGCGCAATGTACTCGGACGGATCCGGACCGCGCGTGCCTTCGCTAGCTGCCATATCGTTAATGCCACCCAAATTGTCGAAAATCGTTTTGCCAGTTCCGCAACACGCTATTGCGGGAACGGGCCGGCGCGGTTCGTTGTCGAAACCGCACGCTGCTTGTTCCTTACCGCCAGGCCAGTGCGATCCAGTACGTCTTCAGCACGACGAGGTACGTGACGAGGAACGGCACCCAGTGCACGCCGGCCCAGCCGAACGCCACTGCAGTGAACATCCCGATCGTCAGAGCGAGCTTCAGGGCTTCGCCCATCACCCAGCTCATCACGGTGGCCGAACCACCTGCCTTCAGTCGTGCCACGAATACCGCACTTGGCACCCAGCCGATCGCTCCGCCCAGAAACGCGGATTGCGCAGCGGCGCCCGGCGACTTCGAAAACAGCCACCACGCCAGCGTTGCAACCAGGGACAGAACCACTTGCGCGAATACCACCTTATAGGGGGTCACGCGCGAGGGCTTGCTCACGTTCGGGCCGAACAGCTTTTCGGCTTCTGCCCGCGTGAGCGGAACGATGTTGTTATCTTGCTGCTCGGCGTCCCAGTCATCGTCGGATTCGCGCCGCTCGCCGGCCGCCGAAGCGGTGCGTTGCGTGCGCTGATCATCGTGCCTGTCGTCCGGCGCCTGACCCGCCATCGCAATCTTCCGCAAAATCCTTGAACCCGGCCCCAAGCTTTCTGAAAGCTTTCAGGGGTGCCTAGCTAACAAATCCGGGCGATTGTAAGCGATAGTTGCAAGTGATTCAAGGCTTTAGACGCGACAAAAACCTGCGTAAAACGACGCCTCATCATGTGAAAAAACACGCGATTCGACGACGTACGATGACAGTTGTAAGGTCGCTTTTTTGCGCCGGTATTTCTTGCTCGAAAAAATCCGGCGACGAGGAAATGACAAGGAAACGAGGCCCGATGCGGATGCCGGCGGGACGGCTCGAACGCCATCCGGAATCCACGCCGTGACGCGGCCCCGGGCTCACGCCAAGCACGAAGCGCCGAGCAGGAAAAACCTGTGACCATCCGGCGGCATCGGATGCCCGAAATCGGGGCCGACGCCGACGCGTCGAATCATCCAATCAGTTGTCATGCCACCACAGGCGATCGACTGTGAATTGCCGGACTTATCAACAGCCCCGCAACCAGCGCGAATACTGTGCACCTGCCCCGCCACCCGAATCGCACGGCTGTGCCGCGCGCAGCCGCGTCACTCAACCGTGAACGAGCAGCCACGCGCCGACCGCCGCGCTGGCGAGTGCGAACGGAATCGAGACCAGATGGAACGGCAGCCACATGCGCGGCTCCTTCGCGAGACGCACCGCGATCAGGTTCGCAAGCGAGCCGATCGCGAAACCGAAGCCGCCGACCGATACGCCGAACGCGAGCGCACGCCAGTCGTGCGTGAATTCCGACAGCAGGATCGCGGCCGGTACATTGCTGATGACCTGTGACAACAGCGCGCCGGCCGCGTAGACGCGCAGCGGCGAATCGAGTTGCGCATTCGCAATCGTGTCGTGCACGACGGGCAGCGCAGCCGCGGTACGCAGCACGACGAACATCAGTACGAAGATCAGCAGCAGCAGCCAGTCGATCTTCAGGACTGCGTCGCGTTTGACGGCGAGCAGCACGATGGCGACACCGACGAGACCGGGCAGCGGATGATGCGCATCGGCGAGCAGCACGAACGCGGCGAACAGCACCGCCGCGATCAGCGCGTGCATGCGTTGCACGGGCAGCGCTGTGACATCGCCGGACAAGTCGAGCGGCTTTGCGCGAAACGCGCATGCGGTCAGCACGAGCAGCAGCGCCATCAGCGCGATCGCGAGCGGCCCGAGCGTGACCACGAAGCGGCCGAACGACGCACCGCTCAATTGCCACAGGAAAAGATTCTGGGGATTGCCGAGCGGCGTCGCGACGGACCCCGCGTTGACCGCCAGCGCGACGACGATCACGAGCCGCCGGAACGGCAGTGGCGTCAGCGCACGCAGCGAGACCATCAACGGCACGACGACGAACAGCGCGACGTCGTTGGTGAGCCACATCGACAACAACGCGGCGAACCCTACGAGCAACAACGCGAGCCCGCGTTCGGAATGCACGTGATGCACGATGCGGTGTGCGAGCCACATCAGGCAGCCGGACAACTCGAGCGCCTTGGTCAGCATCAGCAGGCCCGCCAGCGTCGCGACCGTCTGCCAGTCGACGCGACCGGCCAACACGGAAAATGGTTGCGGACGCACCCATTGCAGCACGATCAGGCCAAGTACGAGCACCGACAGCACCGGCTCCTGCGCAAGCCATCCCAGCCACCGGCGCGGCGTCGGCGCGCCCGTCTTCTCCATCGGCACCGCGTTACTCTTCGGTCGCGACGTTGCCGCGCAGCCGCACGAGAATGCCCTCGAGCGCGTCGAGGTTGCCGAAGTCGATCGTGACCTGCCCTCGTCCGCGGCGGCCAAGCTTGATCTTCACCGTCGACGCGAGCAGGTCGGACAACTCCTCCTCGAGACGGCGCGTATCGCGCCCGCCGTCATCCTTCGCGCGCGCCTTCACGGCCGGCGCTTCCTTCGTCGTATGCGTGACGAGCTTCTCGGTCTCCCGCACCGACATGCGCTTGTTGACGACCTGATGGGCGAGCGTGATCTGCGTGGCCGCATCGACGGCGAGCAGCGCGCGTGCGTGCCCCATGTCGAGATCACCGGCCAGCAGCATCGTCTGCACCGGCGAAGCCAGGTTCAGCAGGCGCAGCAGGTTCGACACCGCGCTGCGCGAACGGCCGACCGATTCGGCCGCCTGTTCGTGCGTGAAACCGAACTCGTCGAGCAGGCGCTGGATACCGTGCGCCTCTTCGAGCGGGTTCAGATCCTCGCGCTGGATGTTCTCGATCAGCGCCATCGCCGCGGCGGCCTGGTCGGACACATCCTTCACGAGCACCGGCACTTCATCGAGGCCCGCCAGGCGTGCCGCGCGGAAACGGCGCTCGCCCGCGATGATCTCGTATTTGTCTGACGAAATGGGCCGTACCAGGATCGGCTGCATCACGCCCTGTGCGCGAATGCTCGCCGCGAGCTCCTGCAGGCTGCCTTCGTCCATCCGCGTCCGCGGCTGGTACTTGCCGGCCTGCAGCTTGCCGAGCGCGAGCGTGTTCGGTGCCCCTTCGATCTTCACCGCTTCGGTGATATCGGCACTGCCGCCGAGCAGCGCTTCGAGGCCACGTCCCAAGCCCTTCTTCTTTGGTACCGCGTTCATGTCTTTCTTCCTCGCTTCGCTCATGTCCGGATCACGACACCTCGAACGCGCGAACGCGGTCGATCATCTCGGCACCGAACTGGAGATACGCTTGCGCACCGCGCGAGCTGCGGTCGAACACGACGCCCGGCAGCCCGTAACTCGGCGCTTCCGCCAGGCGCACGTTGCGCGGAATCACCGCGTCGAACACCTTGTCGCCGAAGTGCGCTTTCAGTTGATCGGAGACTTGCTGCTGCAGCGTGATGCGCGGATCGAACATCACACGCAGCAAGCCGATGATCTTCAGGTCGCGGTTCATGTTCGCGTGAACCTGCTTGATCGTGTTGACGAGGTCCGACAACCCCTCCAGTGCAAAGTATTCGCACTGCATGGGGATCACGACGCCATGCGCCGCGCACAAGCCGTTCAGCGTCAGCAGCGACAGCGTCGGCGGGCAATCGATCAGCACGAAATCGTAATCGTCGGCCACGTGTTCAAGCGCGGCCTTCAGCCGGCGCTCGCGGTTGTCGATGCTGATCAGTTCGATCTCGGCACCGGACAGCTCGCGGTTCGCGGGCAGCACGTCGTAGGTGACGCCGTCCGGCCGGATGCGCGCGTCGGTCACCGACACGCCGTCGACCAGCACCTCGTACACGGTCGCTTCGCAAGCAGCCTTGTCGATCCCGCTGCCCATCGTCGCGTTACCCTGAGGGTCGAGATCGATCAGCAGGACTCGTTGCTCCTGCGCTGCAAGGCTTGCGGCGAGATTGACCGATGTCGTCGTCTTGCCGACGCCCCCCTTCTGGTTCGCAACGCAGAAGATCTTTGCCATCGTTGGTGTGTTCCCTTTACCTTCAAACAAACGGCGCGCCATCGCGCGCCGGCCCTTCAATTCGTTTCGTCGACGGCCACTTCGATCAGATGCCGTTCGGCATCGAGCAACGGCACCGCCAGCCGTATCGTCTGCTTCACGCGGCTGCCTTCCGGCAACCGCGCAATCTCGTCGTCCGGATGAACGCCCTTCATTGCCCAGATCGATCCGCCCGGCGCAACCAAGTGTCGAGCAAGTTTAACGAAGTCGGACAGATCCGCGAAAGCGCGGGATACGATCATGTCGAATTTTTCCGGCACTTCGACACCCGGCTGCAGCGATTCGACCCGCCCCGTGACCACCGACAGGTTCGCGAGCTTCAACTCCGCACGCATCTGGGTCTGGAATGCAGACTTCTTCTGCACGATATCGTTCAGCGTGATCTGCCAATCCGGCTCGACGATCGCCAGCACGATACCGGGCAATCCGCCGCCCGAGCCGACGTCGAGCACGCGGGCCGATGCACGGCCACGCAGATGCGGAACGATGGAAAGCGAATCGAGGATGTGCTGGATCAGCATCTGCTTCGGGTCGCGGATCGCGGTCAGGTTGTAGACCGCGTTCCACTTGCCGAGCAGCGCGACATAGTCGAGCAGCTGGTTGCGTTGTGCATCCGTCAGCGTGAGGTCGAGCGCCGTCGTGCCTTCGACGAGCATCTGTTCCAGTACGTCCCGATTAACCGCCGGCGCGCGACGCGCCGTCATTGTTGCGTCGGGACGGCGCCGTCCCCCTGCTCCGCTGCCGCTTCGGCCGTGCCATTACGGCGGCCCAGGCCGCGACGCTTCAGGTGCACCATCAGCAGCGAGATTGCCGCCGGCGTGACACCCGAGATGCGCGACGCCTGCCCGATCGTTTCCGGTCGGAACTCGTTGAGCTTCTGGCTCACCTCGAACGACAGGCCGCGGACTTCGCGGTAATCGATACCGTCGGGCAGGCGCGTGTTCTCGTTCGCATCGTTGCGTTCGATTTCCGATGCCTGGCGCTCGATGTAGCCCTGATACTTGATGCCGATCTCGACCTGCTCCTTGATCTGCTCGAGCAGCACCGGATCGTCGGCCAGCGGCTCGGCGGGGCCGCACTCGCCGCCCTTCAGTCCGCACACACCGTCGTAGCTGATACCCGGACGGCGCAGCAGTTCGGCGAGGCTGTATTCGTGGTCGATCGCCTTGCCGAGGAGCGCGGTCGCCTCTTCCGGCGGCAACGTCTTCGGCGTGACCCACGTCGATTTCAGGCGTTCGGTTTCACGTGAAACAGCGTCGCGCTTCCGGCTGAATGCGTCCCAGCGTGCGTCGTCGACGAGCCCCAGTTCACGGCCGATCTCGGTCAAGCGCATGTCGGCATTGTCTTCACGCAGGCTGAGGCGATACTCGGCGCGGCTCGTGAACATCCGGTACGGTTCGGCCACACCGCGCGTCACGAGATCGTCGACCAGCACGCCAAGGTAGGCCTGGTCACGGCGCGGGCACCATGCGTCCTTCTCCTGCACGTAGCGGCCAGCGTTGAGACCGGCCAGCAGCCCCTGCGCGGCCGCTTCTTCATAGCCCGTCGTCCCGTTGATCTGGCCCGCAAAGAACAGCCCGTTGATCGCCTTCGTTTCGAGCGACGCCTTCAGCGCACGCGGGTCGAAGTAGTCGTACTCGATCGCGTAGCCGGGGCGCAGGATATGCGCGTTCTCGAGGCCGCGCATCGAGTGCACGAGCTCGAGCTGGACGTCGAACGGCAGGCTCGTCGAGATCCCGTTCGGGTAGAACTCGTTGGTCGTCAGCCCTTCCGGTTCCAGGAAGATCTGGTGCGATTCCTTCGAGGCGAACCGGTGAATCTTGTCCTCGATCGACGGGCAATAGCGCGGCCCGACGCCTTCGATCACGCCTGTATACATAGGCGAACGGTCGAGGCCGCCACGAATGATGTCGTGCGTGCGCTCGTTCGTATGCGTGACCCAGCACGGCAGTTGCTGCGGATGCTGCTCCGCACGGCCCAGGAACGAGAAGACGGGGATCGGATCGAGATCGCCCGGCTGCTCATCCAGCTGCGAGAAGTCGATCGAGCGACCATCGATACGCGGCGGCGTACCGGTCTTCAGGCGGCCCTGCGGCAGCTTCAGCTCCTTCAGGCGCGATGACAGCGACACGGCCGCCGGATCGCCCGCACGACCACCCGTATAGTTGTTCAGGCCGACGTGAATCTTGCCGTCGAGGAACGTACCGGCGGTCAGCACGACCGCGCGCGCACGGAAGCGGATGCCGATCTGCGTGACGGCACCCACCACGCGGTCGCCTTCGACCATCAGGTCGTCGACAGCTTGCTGGAACAGCCACAGGTTCGGCTGATTCTCGAGCCGGTGGCGAATCGCGGCCTTGTACAGGATGCGATCGGCCTGCGCACGCGTCGCGCGCACGGCAGGCCCCTTCGACGAATTGAGGATCCGGAACTGAATACCGCTCTCGTCGGTCGCGGCTGCCATTGCGCCGCCCAGCGCATCGACTTCCTTGACCAGATGGCCCTTGCCAATGCCGCCGATCGACGGATTGCAGCTCATCTGCCCAAGCGTTTCGATGTTGTGGGTCAGCAGTAATGTCTTTGCGCCCATGCGGGCGGACGCCAGCGCGGCTTCCGTGCCGGCATGACCGCCACCGACGACGATGACGTCAAATTCTGTGGGAAAAAGCATGGTGGATTCCGTACGCAGGACTGCGCACGAACCTATCTGAGAAATGTATGGGCCGAATTATAGCGGGTTCGCTTTTCACCCGAAGGCCGTCCGAATGGTAGGGTCTGTGCATTTCGGCGATTTTTCTGTGCTCGGCCACGGAATCCGTGGTGCAGAGCCCGCTCCGGCAACGCTTCCGGCCCGCCGGCAGCACATCGTTATGCCTGTGCAAAAATTCGCTTGCCGGGAAATTTCACGTGGAACACACCCGTTCGATGCCTGTGCCCCGCACAGCAACCCGGACGGAACACCCTGTGCGACCGCGCCCACCCTCTCCCTCACAGAATTTCGGACAGTTCGCTCGACACTTATCCCCTGTGACCCGGCACAACATCCCCAGTGGGTGGAACAGGCGACAGCCACCGGCGAACGATGCTCCGGATCGTCGTCCGCGCTGCACAGAGCTTCCGATTGTTTCCCTTGCACTTATCCCCCGGCCGCTAGCCGTCGCGTGTCGGGGTCGCATCTCACCCAAAAACAAAAACGGCGTGTTTCACGTGAAACACGCCGCCCGTTTCCCGCCCACCACACCACCGATCAGGCCGTTTTCTTCACTAGCCCGAGGTACGTCTCGATCACGCGTGGATTCTGCGCAAGTTCGGCCGCCGGCCCTTCCAGCGCAAATTCGCCTGTCTCCAGCACATAGCCGTAATCGGAGATCTGCAGTGCAGCCCGTGCGTTCTGCTCGATCAGCAGCGTCGCCACGCCCGTCCCGCGCAACGCGCTGATGATATGAAAAATCTCCTTCACGATCAGCGGCGCCAGCCCGAGGCTCGGCTCGTCGAGCATCAGCAGATCGGGCTTGCCCATCAGTGCGCGTCCCACCGCAAGCATCTGCCGCTCGCCGCCGGATAGCGTGCCGGCCGCCTGCTTGCGGCGCTCCTTCAGCCGCGGAAACAGGGCGAACACATGATCGAGCTGGTCGAGGAAGTTCGCTTCACCGGCCTGCTTGCGCCGATACGCGCCCAATACGAGGTTGTCTTCGACCGTCATCGTGCTGAACAGCTCACGCTTTTCCGGTACGAGGCACATCCCGCGTGCGACGCGCTGTTCGACCGGCAATGCACCGACGTCGTGACCGCGGTACACGATCGCACCCGATGCATGCCCGGTCACCGGCAGCGCGCCCATGATCGCGTTCAGCAGCGTCGATTTGCCGGCGCCGTTCGGGCCGATCACGCTGACGATCTGCCCCGCGCCAACCTTGATCGCCGCGCCGTGCAGCGCCTCCACCTTCCCGTACCGGACCGCCAGCCCGCGCACTTCGAGAATCGGCATCGTCGTGTCCGTCATCACTCTACCCCGCCCAGATACGCTTCCAGCACCGCCGGATCCTGCTGCACGTCCTGCGGCAATCCTTCCGCGATCCGCGTGCCGAACTCCATCACCACCAAACGGTCGGTGAGATTCATCACGAAATCCATGTCGTGTTCCACGAGCAACACGCTCATGCCTTCCGCCTTCAGCCGTCGCAGCAGATCGGCGAGTTGCTGCTTCTCCTGGTAACGCAGCCCGGCGGCCGGCTCGTCGAGCAGCAGCAGCGTCGGATCGCAGCACAGCGCCCGCGCGATTTCGAGAATCCGCTGCTGCCCCAGCGCAAGGCTGCCCGCTTCGTCGTACATGTGCTTTTCAAGCCCGACGCGGCGGATCTGGCGTGCGGCCTCAGCCAGCAACTGCGCTTCCTCATGTGCATTGAGCCGCGCGACGCTGCGCCACACGCCCGTACGGCCACGCAGGTGCGCACCGATCGCGACGTTCTCGAGCACCGTCATCGCCGGCAACAGCTTCACGTGCTGGAACGTCCGGCCGATGCCACGGCGGACGATCTGGCGCGATGTGAGCCCGTCGATACGCTCGCCACGGAACGTGATCGTGCCGCCCGTCGGCTTCAGCACACCCGTCACGAGGTTGAACGTGGTCGACTTGCCGGCGCCGTTCGGGCCGATCAGCCCGATGATCTGCCCCGCTTTCACGTCGAAGCTGACGTCGTTGACGGCCACGAGCCCGCCGAACTGCTTGCGCGCGTTGTCGACGACGAGCAGCGGCTCGCCGGCCGTCGGCTTCGCGCGCTGCGGCAACGGATCCGCGTGCTCGGGCACATGCGCGCGCGGCCCGCGCGGGAACAGCCTCGCGACGAACGGCCACACGCCCTGGCGCGCGTACTGCAGCAGCAGCACCATCAGCACGCCGAACACGATGATCTCGAAGTTGCCTTCCGAGCCGAGCAGCTTCGGCAGCAGCGTCTGCAGATAGTCCTGCAGCACGGTCAGGATCGCCGCGCCGAGCACCGCGCCCCACACATGCGACACGCCGCCGACCACGGCCATGAACAGGAACTCGATCCCGTGGTTCAGCCCGAACGGCGTCGGGTTCACCGCGCGCTGCAGGTGCGCGTACAGGAAGCCCGATACGGCCGCGAGCACGGCCGCATAGACGAAGATCACGACGCGCATCCACGCGGTGTTCACGCCCATCGCCTCGGCCATCACTCCGCCGCCGCGCAGCGCGCGGATCGCACGGCCCGGGCGGCTGTTCAGCAGGTTCTGCACCGACACGATCGCAGCCAGCACGACGGCCCAGATCAGGAAATACAGGCTGCGCCCGCTTCCAAGCTCGATGCCGAACAGGTTCAGCGCCGGAATCCCGTTGATGCCGTCGTACTTGCCGAGCAGTTCGAGGTTGCCGAACAGGTAGAACAGCGCGAGGCCCCACGCGATCGTGCCGAGCGGCAGGAAGTGGCCGGACAGCCGCATCGTGACCGCGCCGAGCACGAGCGCGACGAGCGCCGTCAGTACGACGCCGACGATCAGCGCGAGCCACGGCGACACGCCGTATCGCGTCGTCAGGAACGCGGTCGCATAGGCGCCGATGCCGACGAACGCGGCCTGCCCGAAGCTCGTCATCCCGCCGACGCCCGTCAGCAGCACGAGCCCGATCGCGACGATCGCGTAGAGGCCGATGTAGTTCAGCAGCGTGATCCAGTATTCGGGCACCTGCAGCGCACCAGGCAGCACCGGCAGCGCGAACAGCACCACGAGAAACACCCAGAAGGTCTTGTTGCGTACCATCGTCTTCATCGTGTCACTCCTCTTCCTCTTCCGCGTGCGGCGTCGCGAAGCTCCGCCACAGCAGCACCGGAATGATCAGCGTGAACACGATCACCTCCTTGTACGCGCTCGCCCAGAACGACGAATACGATTCGAGCACGCCGACGAGCAGCGAGCCGGCGGCCGCGAGCGGATAGCTGACGAGCCCGCCGATGATCGCGCCGACGAAACCCTTCAGGCCGATCAGGAAGCCCGAGTCGTAGTAGATCGTCGTCAGCGGGCCGACGAGGATCCCGGACAGCACGCCGAGCCCCGCCGCGAACGTGAACGCGAGCCGCCCTGCCTCGGTCGTGCCGATGCCGACGAGCCGCGCGCCGAGCCGGTTCACCGACGTCGCGCGCAGCGCCTTGCCGGCGATCGTGCGGCCGAAGTACACGTAGAGCGCACCGATCAGCACGAGTGCCGTCACGACGACCAGGATGCTCTGCACCGACACGGTCATGCTGCCGATCGCGAGCGACGCATCCGAAAACCCGTTGGTGCGCGAACCTTCCGCGCCGAACATCACGAGCCCGAGGCCGACCATCGCGAAGTGGACGGCGACCGACACGATCAGCAGCAGCAGCGTCGTGCCTTCGGCGATCGGCTGGTACACGAGCCGGTAGACGAACGGCCCCATCGGCACGACGATCGCGAGCGTCAGCGCGATCTGCGCGAGCATCGGCAGCGGCTGCGCGGCAAAGCTGCGCGTGATCGCGAACACCGCGAGCGGCAGCAGGACGTAGCGGCTGCCGAGTGTCGCGAGTGTGCGGCCGAGCTGATGGCGACGTTCGCGATGCCGGATCAGGCCGCCGACTTCGAGCAGGAAGCACGCGATGCCCATCACGAACAGCAGCCAGCAGGTGGCGGGAAATTTCTGCGCCTGCAACGCGGCAAGCGTCAGCGCACCGTAGGCGACGAATTCGCCCTGGGGAATGAAGATCACCCGCGTGACGGAAAACACCAGCACGAGCGCCAGCGACAGCAATGCATATATGGCGCCGGTCGTGATGCCGTCTTGCGCGAGGATCGCTGCAATCGAGAGATCCATACGTTTCGTGTATCGAGAATGCTGCGGAGAAACGAAAGACGGAAACGGCCGGGGCGCGCGGACGGCAAGACCGGTGCGCAGGCACCCGGCGACGGGCCCCGGCGGTTCCAGGCGGCATGGGCGCGACCCGTCGGGCCGCGCACCCTGCCGACGGCACGCACGGCGCCGTTCGCGCCGCGCACGCCGGTTTCACGTGATGCTTACTCGGCCTGCAGCTTCCACTTGCCGTCGACGATCTGCACCATCACGCGCGCACGCGTATCGAAGCCGTTGTGATCGGTCGGCGTCATGTTGATCACGCCGTGCGACACGGGCAGGTCCTTCACGCTTTCGAGCGACGCGCGCAGCGCTTCGCGGAACGCCTCGGTGCCCGGCTGGCCCTTCTTCAGCGCTTCCGGAATCGCGCGCTGCAGCAGCAGCCCCGCATCCCACGCATGGCCGCCGAACGTCGCCAGCGAGCCCGCGCCGTAGGCCTTCTCGTACGCGGCCTTGTACCCGAGCGCCGGCTTCTTCACCGGATTCGAATCGGGCAGCTGGTCGGTCACGAGCACCGGGCCGGCCGGCAGGATCTCGCCTTCGCAGTCCTTGCCGCACACACGCAGGAAGTCGTTGTTCGCGACGCCGTGCGTCTGGTACACCTTGCCCTTGTAGCCGCGCTCCTTCAGCGTCTTCGCCGGCAGTGCCGCCGGCGTGCCCGAGCCGGCGATCAGCACCGCATCCGGATTCGAGCCCATCAGCTTCAGCACCTGCCCCATCACCGACGCGTCGGTACGGTTGAAGCGCTCGTTCGACACGACCTTCAGGCCGTTCTTCGCGGCCGCCGCGTTGAACGTGTTGTACCAGCTGTCGCCGTACGCATCGGCGAAGCCGATGAAGCCGACCGTCTTCACGCCGTGCTTCGCCATGTAGCCGGCGATCGCGTCGGCCATCAGCTGGTCGTTCTGCGGCACCTTGAACATCCAGGCGCGCTTCGCATCCATCGGCGAGATGATCTGCGCGCTCGCCGCGAGCGAGATCGTCGGCGTCTTGCCCTGCGACACGGGATCGAGCATCGCGAGCGAGTTCGGCGTGACGGACGAACCGATGATCGCGTCGACGTGATCCTCGTCGATCAGCTTGCGCACGTTCTGCACCGCGCGGCTCGTGTCGGATGCGTCGTCGAGCACGATGTACTGCACGCTCTTGCCCGCGATTTCCTTCGGCAGCAGCGCGATCGTGTTCTTTTCCGGAATCCCGAGCGACGCGGCCGGCCCGGTGGCCGACAGCGTCACGCCGATCTTCACCTGCGCCGACGCCGTGGCGGCCGCGCACACGAGGCCCGCGGCAAGCAGAACTTCCATCCATCGATTCATCTTCATTTATGTCGTCTCCAAACGCTGCTCGAAAAAGCCACGGGTCGCTCGGGCGGCTCCCGGTCTCCAAACAAGTTAATAATTTAACTATCTCGCCTTGCCCCGCCTACACTCGTTTTCCCGTGACACGCCGGCGCCGCCATCGAGCCCCGGCGATACCGCACATGCACGCGCCGCAGCGCGTGCCGAAACGGTCGTTCGACCGCCACGATGCGCGGCGGCAATGTCGTCAGGATGAAGGAAACGGAGAAAAGCGGCGCAGTGCGAAACGCGATCGATGCGGGCGCAACGATCGCCGGAAGGTCGGCCGGCCGGGCCTGATACGGCTCCATGCGCGGGCAATGCAGGATCGGAAAAACGGCCGTTCATGCGAATGCGAACGACGCATCGGATGCGAACGCAACGACCGGACAGACCATCGTGCCGGCAAATTGCATCGGAACGCACATGCCGGCCGCAGGGCGGCTCGTGAAAGCCGGGGCATACCGATGCACGTCCGCCCCCGAACGAGCGGCGCCAGCCGCCCCTCCCGCCCCGATCCTTCGTCCCGCGCTTCTCATCCAACCGCACTCCCTCTTCTGCATTTTGCTTGTAGGAGAACTGCCGACCGTTTTCCCGACCGCACGGTCGGCGAAAGCTGAGTGTAACGGACGCTTTTTGCGCACGCCAACCGGGTAAGCCCGGACGGCATGCGCACGGCTGCGCGCCGGCGGCGATCGACCGGCAGGAACGGATGAAATCGGGGGGACGGGATGACGCGCGAGTGACGCGAGGCAGAACACGGGCGCGCGGAACGCAGCGCGGTTCGCCTGCACCATCGATGGAAATTCGTGCACCAAATGAAAAAGCGCTGTTGGATTCCGTCCAACAGCGCTTTAGGGTCCGGGCACTTTGTGCCTCGATTGTCTCCTCGTTCTCCACCTGCAAATTCGTTTCGCGGTGCATCAGAACTAGGGTGAATCTTAAAGAGGCTTAAGCACCACGGCAACTTAGCATTTACCCCTATGG
This sequence comes from Burkholderia sp. 572, assembly GCF_040545135.1. NCBI lineage: Bacteria > Pseudomonadati > Pseudomonadota > Betaproteobacteria > Burkholderiales > Burkholderiaceae > Burkholderia > Burkholderia sp. 572. The sequence goes on from NZ_JBEPLH010000013.1 coordinate 187,654, forward strand.
TGCATCGCCGCACGAAAATGGGGCAGCAGCCAGCCGCGCGGTGCCGCCCCGAGCGCGCTGCGACGCGCTTCACGAGCATGCCGGATGGTGCTTCGCATCAACCGGCGGCGACGTGCGCGGCATGCGCTCAGGAGGCCCTGAGCGGCTTGATCCGCGCGACCATCTCGCCGACGATGCCGCGCCGGAAGGCGAGCACGCACACGATGAAGATCAGCCCCGTGACGATCGTCGCCGATTCGCCGAGCGAATGGAACCACGCGACGCCCGTCGCCGATGCGAGCCCTTCGCCGATGTCGCCGAGCCGGTCTTCGAGCGCGACGATCAGCGCCGCGCCGAGCAGCGGCCCGAACAGCGTGCCCATGCCGCCGACGAGCGTCATCAGCACGACCAGGCCCGACATCGTCCAGTACGCGTCCGACAGCGTCTCGAAGCCGAGCACGAGCACCTTCAGCGAGCCGGCCAGCCCCGCGACGCCCGCAGACAGGATGAACGCGAGCAGCTTGAAACGGTCGGTGTCGTAGCCGAGCGAGATCGCGCGCGCCTCGTTCTCCTTGATCGCGACGAGCACCTGGCCGAACGGCGAATGCACGACACGCACGATGAACGCGCACGCGGCGACGACCACCGCCACCACGACGTAGTACAGCGCGACGTCGTTCGACAGGTCGAGCAGCCCGAACAGGTGACCGCGCGGCACGCCCTGCAACCCGTCTTCGCCGTGCGTGAACGGCGCCTGCAGGTAGATGAAATAGACCATCTGCGCGAACGCGAGCGTGATCATCGCGAAGTAGATGCCCTGCCGGCGGATCGCGAACAGCCCGACGACGAGCCCGAGCAGCGTCGCGGCAACGGTGCCGACGAGCACCCCGAGTTCCGGCGTGAAGCCGAGCGTCTGCATCGAATAACCGGTCGCATAACCGGCGGTCGCGAGGAACATCGCATGGCCGAACGACAGCAGCCCCGTATAGCCGATCAGCAGGTTGAATGCGGCCGCGAACAGCGCGAACGTGAGCACCTTCATCACGAACACCGGGTACGCGCCGATGAACGGCGCGGCGAGCAGGGCGGCAAGCAGCACGCCGTAGAGCACTTTTCTCTGCATCATTTTTCCTTGCCGAAGAGGCCCGCCGGGCGGAACAGCAGCACGATCGCCATGATCACGAACACGACGGTGGCCGACGCTTCGGGGTAGAACACGCGCGTGAAACCCTCGATCACGCCGAGCATCAGGCCCGTGACGATCGAGCCGAGGATCGACCCCATCCCGCCGATCACGACCACCGCGAACACGGTGATGATCATCGGCTGCCCCATCAGCGGCGACACCTGGATCACCGGCGCGGCCAGCACGCCCGCGAACGCCGCGAGCGCGACGCCGAAGCCGTACGTGAGCGTGATCATCATCGGCACGTTCACGCCGAATGCCTCGACGAGCTTCGGGTTCTCGGTGCCCGCGCGCAGGTAGGCGCCCAGGCGCGTCTTCTCGATCACGAACCAGGTCACGAGACACACCGCGAGCGACGCGACGACCACCCACGCACGGTAGTTCGGCAGGAACATGAAGCCGAGGTTGGTGGCGCCGGACAGCTGCGACGGCACGTCGTACGGCTGGCCGGACGAGCCGTAGATCGACCGGAACACGCCTTCGACGACCAGCGTGAGCCCGAACGTGAGCAGCAGCCCGTACAGGTGATCGAGCTTGTATAGCCAGCGCAGCATCGAGCGTTCGATCAGGATCCCGAACGCGCCGACGACCAGCGGCGCGATCACGAGCATCGCCCAGTACGGCAGCCCGAAGTACGACAGGCCCATCCACGCGAGCATCGCGCCCAGCATGAACAGCGCGCCGTGCGCGAAGTTGATCACGTTGAGCAGCCCGAAGATCACCGCGAGCCCGAGGCTCAGGATCGCGTAGAACGAGCCGTTGACGAGCCCGAGCAGCAACTGGCTCAGCATCGCCGGCAACGGAATGCCAAAGATTTCCATCGACTTAGCCGTCAGTATGAGTTTCGTTGCGCGCGCAACCTTATCGGGATACGCACGCGGGCGGCGCAGCGGGGCACATCGCTGCGGCCGCCACCGTGCGGCGCGCAACTCGCGCGCCGCCAAGCCCCACTTACTTCCACAACGCGCAGCGCGATTCCTGCTTGGTCCCGAACGCCTGTTCGCCCGGAATCGTCGCGAGCACCTTGTAGTAATCCCACGGCTCCTTCGATTCAGCAGGCTTCTTCACTTCCATCAGGTACATGTCGTGGATCATGCTGCCGTCCGTGCGGATGTAGCCCTTCGCGTAGAAGTCGTTGATCTTGATCTTCTTCAGCTCGGCCATCACCTTGTCGGAATCGGTCGTGCCGGCAGCCTGGACCGCCTTCAGGTAGGTCGTCACCGACGAGTAGTCGGCCGCCTGCAGGCTCGACGGCATCTTCTTCATCTTGCCGAAGTAGCGTTGCGCCCACTGGCGCGACGCCGCATCGCGGTTCCAGTACCAGCTGTCGGTCAGCACGAGGCCCTGCGTCGTCTCGAGGCCGAGGCTGTGCACGTCGTCGATGAACATCAGCAGCGCGGCGAGCTTCATCGTCTTCGTGATGCCGAACTCCTTCGCGGCCTTGATCGAATTGATCGTGTCGCCGCCCGCGTTCGCGAGGCCGAGGATCTGCGCCTTCGACGCCTGCGCCTGCAGCAGGAACGACGAGAAATCCGACGCGGACAGCGGGTGACGCACCGCGCCGAGCACCTGCCCGCCGTTCGCCTTCACGACATCCGACGTGTTCTTCTCGAGCGCCTTGCCGAACGCGTAGTCGGCGGTCAGGAAGAACCAGCTCTTGCCGCCCTGCTTCACCACCGCCGAACCGGTGCCCTTCGCGAGCGCCATCGTGTCGTATGCGTAGTGGACCGTGTACGGCGTGCACTGCTCGTTCGTCAGCGTGTCGGCGCCCGCGCCGATGTTGATGTAGACCTTCTTCTTCTCGGCCGCGACCTGGTTCATCGACAGCGCGGTGGCGGAGTTCGTGCCGCCGACCAGCAGGTCGAGCCCGCCGCGGTCCATCCATTCGCGCGCCTTCGACGCGGCGATGTCGGCCTTGTTCTGGTGATCGGCATAGACGACCTCGATCGGCTTGCCGAGCACCTTGCCGCCGAAATCGGCGACCGCCATGCGGATCGCCTCGAGGCCGCCCTGCCCGTCGATGTCCGCGTAAAGCCCCGACATGTCGGTGATGAAGCCGATCTTCACGGTATCCGCGGCCTGCGCGGCGCCGGTGGTGAACGCGGCCGCCGCGAGCGCGAGACAGGCGTGTGCGAGGGTCTTCATTTTCATTGACGTCTCCTGTTGTTCTGATGCGTTGTGGTTGTTCGAAGCCGCCACGGCTAGCGGCGAGAGAGACGGGGCGGCGTCACACCCCGAGCAGGTCGTGCAGGGTCGGCATCTTGCTTTCCAGTTCGGCCGCCTGGAAATGTTCGACGATGCTGCCGTGCTCCATCACGTAGAACCGGTCGGCAAGCGGCGCCGCGAAGCGGAAATTCTGTTCGACCATCACGATCGTGTAGCCGCGCGCCTTCAGCGCGACGATCATCCGCGCCAGCGACTGCACGATCACCGGCGCGAGGCCTTCGGAGATCTCGTCGAGCAGCAGCAGGTTCGCGCCGGTGCGCAGGATCCGCGCGACCGCGAGCATCTGCTGCTCGCCGCCGGACAGCCGCGTGCCCTGGCTCTGCCGGCGCGACGCGAGGTTCGGGAACATCGTGTAGATCTCGTCGATCGACATCGCGTGATCGCGCGGCCCGATCGGCGGCGGCAGCATCAGGTTCTCCTCGCACGACAGGCTCGAGAAGATCCCGCGCTCCTCCGGGCAGTAGCCGACACCGAAATGCGCGATGCGGTGTGTCGCGAGGCCGATCGTCTCGTTGCCCGCGACCTTGATCGACCCGCTGCGGCGGCCCGTGAGGCCCATGATCGCGCGCAGCGTCGTCGTGCGGCCCGCGCCGTTGCGGCCAAGCAGCGTGACGACCTCGCCGCGATGCACCGTCAGGTCGACACCGTGCAATATGTGGGATTCCCCGTACCAGGCCTCCAGGCCCGTGATCTCCAGCGCGGGCGTACCGCTTTCGACGCCGCTCAATTCGCGTTCCTCCCGTTCGCTGTGCTTCATGCGTGCGCCCCCGCGAGCGCCGCGTCGGCGCTGCCCATGTAGGCCTCGATGACGAGCGGATTCTTCGACACTTCCGCATACGAGCCTTCGGCCAGCACCTCGCCGCGTTGCAGGACGGTGATCGTGTCGGAGATGCCCGCGATCACGTTCATGTTGTGCTCGACCATCAGGATGGTGCGGCCGCTCGCGACCTTCTTGATCAGTGCGGTCACGCGATCGACGTCCTCGTGGCCCATCCCTTGCGTGGGCTCGTCGAGCAGCATCAGCTCGGGCTCCATCGCGAGCGTGGTCGCGATCTCCAGCGCGCGCTTGCGGCCGTATGCGAGTTCGACGGTCGGCACCTGCGCGAAATCGGTGAGGCCGACCTGCGTGAGCAGATCCATCGCACGGTCGTCGAGCCGCTTGAGCGTGCGTTCGCTGCGCCAGAAATGGAATTCGGTGCCGAGCGCGCGCTGCAGGCCGATGCGCACGTTCTGCAGTGCGGTCAGGTGCGGAAAGACGGCCGAGATCTGGAACGAACGGATGATGCCGCGCCGCGCGACCTGCGCGGGCCGCTCGTCGGTGATGTCGATCCCGTTGAAGACGATCTGGCCGGCCGTCGGCGTCAGGAATTTGGTGAGGAGGTTGAAGCAGGTCGTCTTGCCTGCGCCGTTCGGTCCGATCAACGCATGGATCGCACCGCGACGCACACGCAGGTTCACGCCGTTGACGGCCGTGAAACCCCTGAATTCCTTGGTCAGTCCGCGTGTTTCCAGAATCGTGTCGCCGAGAATCATGTTCCCTTCCATACGAAGTCAGGCGAAGCACCGGGAAGATTCGCGCGAAGCGGCCGCGAAACACGTCAGCGGATGAGCAGGCTGCCCCGGGCGCCGTGTTACGCCTCGAGGGTGGTCTCCCGCGCCGACGCGTATGCACACTGCGCCACATTGTCTCGCCGTTGGTGCAGTGCAATCATCGGGATTTGCACTTATAGGGCTGGCCGCCATGTCGCGCGCGGTTGTGCTCGGTTTTTCGCCACGTTTTTTTGACACGTGCATCATCGACCGTTGCCTCTTCGCACGGCGCGGCAGGCACGCAACAGGAAAGCCGTGCGGCTGCACGGCTTGCATGGATCTTGCCGGTGAAGCGACGCAATCGACACGATCGGCACCGGCAGCTTGTTTCGCATATCGAATCAGCGGGCGTCATCATGACGGCCCGCTGTCGTGCGTGTCAGCGTTCCGTCACGCGGCCGTCGCCGCGGGCTCCGTTCGCACCGGCGTCGCTTCGCGCGCCGCGCGGCGATCGGCACGGATCATGTCGCTCGCGCGCTCGGCGATCATCAGCGTCGGCGAATTGGTATTGCCCGATGTAATGAAGGGCATCACCGACGCATCGACGATCCGCAGCCCGGCGATGCCGCGTACGCGCAGCCGGCTGTCGACGACCGCACGCTCGTCGTCGGCCCGCCCCATCCGGCAGGTGCCGACCGGGTGGAAGATCGTCGTGCCGACGGCGCCCGCCGCGTCGATCAGCTCGGCTTCGCTGCGGTACTGCGTGCCGGGCAGGATTTCCTCGGGCCGATAACGCGCGAGCGCCGGCGCGGACGCGATCCGGCGCGTGAGGCGCAACGCGTTCGCGGCGACGTGGCGATCGTGGTCGGTCGACAGATAGTTCGGCGCGATTGCGGGTGCGACACCCGGATCGGCGCTCGCGACATGCACGCTGCCGCGCGACGTCGGCCGCAGATGGCACACGGACGCCGTAAATGCATTGAAGCTGTGCAGCGGCTCGCCGAAACGTTCGAGCGACAGCGGCTGCACGTGGTATTCGAGATCGGGGCGCGTGAGTGCCGGATCGTCGGGGTCGGATTTCGCGAATGCGCCGAGTTGCGACGGCGCCATCGACATCGGCCCGCGCTGCAGCAACGCATATTCCGCGCCGATCATCAGCTTGCCCCACCAGTGCGCGGACAGCGTGTTGAGCGTGCGCACGCCTTCGACGCGAAACGCCATCCGCAATTGCAGGTGATCCTGCAGGTTTTCGCCGACGCCCGGCAGATCCTGCACGACGTCGATGCCGAGCGCCTGCAGCCGCCGGCCGTCGCCGATGCCCGACAGTTCGAGCAGCTGCGGCGAATTCACGGCGCCGGACGTCAGCAGCACCTCCGAGCGCGCCCGCGCAACGTAATCGGTGCCGCCGCCGCGATATTCGACACCGACCGCGCGCCGCCCGTCGAAAATCACGCGCTGCGCGTGCGCGCCGGTGATCACGGTCAGGTTCGGGCGCGCCATCGCGGGCCGCAGGAACGCCTTCGACGTATTCCAGCGCACGCCGCGCTTCTGGTTCACCTCGAAATAACCGACCCCGGAATTGTCGCCGCGGTTGAAGTCGTCGGTTGCCGGGATGCCCGTCTGCTGCGCGGCCTGCGCGAACGATTCGAGGATCTCCCAGCGCAGCCGCTGCTTTTCGACACGCCAGTAACCGCCCGCGCCGTGTGCGTCGCTCGCGCCCGCATGGTGGTCCTCGCTGCGCTTGAAGATCGGCAGCACGCTGTCCCACGACCAGCCGGCGTCGCCGGTTTCCTGCGCCCAGCTGTCGTAATCCTCGCGCTGGCCGCGCATGTAGATCATCCCGTTGATCGACGAGCAGCCGCCGAGCACGCGGCCGCGCGGATACGACAGCGCCCGGCCGTTGAGCGCCGCTTCGGGTTGGGTCTTGTATAGCCAGTCGGTGCGCGGGTTGCCGATGCAATACAGGTAGCCGACCGGGATGTGGATCCAGTGATAGTCGTCCTTGCCGCCTGCTTCGAGCAGCAGCACGCGGATGTCGGGATCCTCGGTCAGGCGGTTCGCGAGCACGCAGCCCGCGGTGCCCGCACCGACGATCACGTAGTCGAATTCGCCTTCGAGCGTGCGTGGAGTACTCACGGCGTGTCCCCTTCTTCGTTGTTGTGCGCCGCGCGGCGCGGTGCCGCGCGCATTTTCAGCATAGTGCGTCGCGGCCCGCGCTGGCGGCCGCGCGACACGACCGATGAAGCGTACTCCCGCTGCCGGCTGCCGATCCAATGAGTTATGCTGAACTGCGTTATAAGCCGCGCTCATATCACGACGATGGATCTCACCCTGCTCCGTGCGTTCGCGACGGTCGCACGTGAAGGCAACCTGACACGCGCCGCCGTGCAGCTGCACCTGACGCAGCCGGCCGTCAGCCTGCAGATCAAGCATCTGCAGGAAACGCTCGGCGTCACGCTGTTTACGCGCACGTCGCGCGGGCTCGCGCTCACGCGCGACGGCCAGACCCTGCTGCCGCATGCGGAACGCGCGCTCGCCGCGGCCGCCGACGTGCAGCGCGCCGCTGCTGCGCTGCGGCACGAGGTGCGCGGCCGGCTGCGGATCGGCACGATCCTCGATCCGGGCTTCCTGCGGCTCGGCGGCTTCCTGCGCGCGCTCGTCGAAACCCATCCGCAGATCGAAACGGCGCTGCGGCACGGGATGTCGGGGTGGGTCATCGAACAGGTGCGCACGCAGGCGCTCGACGTCGGCTATTACATCGGCCGGCCGGGCGAGGACGATCCGCTCGACGGCGCACTGTTCCACACCGTCACGCTCACGCATTTCGAGTACCGCGTGCTCGCGCCGGCCGGCTGGAAGGAGCGCGTACAGCGCGTGAACGACTGGCGCTCGCTTGCCGCGCTGCCGTGGATCTGGACGCCACCGGCATCCGCGCACCACCGGCTGCTGTCGCGGCGCTTCGCCGACGCCGGTGCGCAGCCGCTCAAGGTTGCCGAGGTCGACCAGGAGCAGTCGATGCTCGATCTCGTCAAATCGGGCATCGGATTGACGCTCGCGCGCGATTCGACCGCGCTGGCCGAAGCGCACGCGCATGCGCTGACGGTCGTCGAACGCGTGACGGTGCCGACCGAGCTCACCTTCGTGACGCTCGCCGAGCGGCGCGACGAACCGGCGATCGCGGCGGCGCTGCGGCTGATCGAAGCGCAGTGGGCGATATGAGCGGCGCTGATGAAAGTGCGCGTGCCGGACGTCGGGCCTCGGGCATCCCGCTGCCGGGCACGACACGCGTCATCGCGCCGCACCCCGCCCCCGCCGTCACGCCACCGTCTCCGCGTTTTTGCTAGATTGTGCGTTCGCACACCGCGAGACCCCGATTGAAGGAGACCCGCATGGCCCGCAACATCGAGATCAAAGCCCGCGCCCGCGAATTCGACCAGCTGCGCGAACAGGCGGCCAAACTCGCGACCGAAGCGCCGCTCTTCTATCGCCAGCAGGATTTCTTCTACGACGTGCCGCGCGGCCGGCTGAAGCTGCGCCGCTTCGAGGACGGCACGCCGGCCGAACTGATCTTCTACCAGCGCGACGACCGCGACGGCCCGAAGGCGTCGTACTACACGCGCAGCCCGGTGACGAACCCCGACGCGATGCACGCGCTGCTCGCCACCGCGCTGACCACGCGCGGGATCGTGACGAAGGAACGGCACGTGTACCTGGCGGGCCGCACGCGCATCCATCTCGACCGCGTCGACGGCCTCGGCGATTTCATCGAACTGGAAGTCGTGCTCGGCCCCGACGACGACGAAGCAGGCGGCGAAGCCGAAGCGCACGACGTGTTCGCGAAGCTCGGCGTGTCGCCGGACGATCTCGTCGCGGTCGCATACGTCGACCTGCTGAACGCCGACACGCAGCACGAAGCGGCCTGATCCGGCCCTGCCCCGGGGCGGCGCCACCCGCGCCGCCTTCGACCCTGCCGCGCCGTCGCCGCCCTGCCGCCGTGTCAGGCCGCGCCGGGCGCCAGGTGCGCGAGCGGCAGCGCGCCGTTGCGCTTGAAGGTCGTCAGCACGATGTTCGAGCGCACGCTGTCGACGCCCGGCACGCGCATCAGCTTCTTCATCACGAACTGCGACAGCGCGTTCAGGTCGGGCGCGACGATCCGCAGCAGGTAGTCCGCGTCGCCCACCACCGCATGGCATTCGAGCACTTCGGGCAGCACGTCGATCTGCTGCTGGAACTGCTCGATGATCGAATCGCCGTGGTGCTTGAGCTTGAGGCTCGTGAACGCGGTGACGCCGAGCCCGAGCTTTTCGGGCCGGAGCATCACGCGGTAGCCTTCGATCACGCCGGCCGCCTCGAGCCGCTGCAGCCGCCGGCCGATCTGCGACGGCGACAGCGGCACCTCCTCGCCGAGCTGCTGATGCGTCGCGCGGCCGAAGCGCTGCAGCACGTCCAGCAGCGCGAGATCGAAGTGATCGAGTTCCAGCATGAGCATTCTCCGCATTGATCCTTGATTTGATGCGCGATTATCGCATCATCGTGCGAATCAACGCCAATATTGCGCCCATTCCGCGCGCAGCCCGCTCTACACTTGCATGGTTCACAACCGCCGCGTGCAGAGCCAGATCATGTCCACCGTCGTCACCGCGAAACTGCAGGAGCAGTTCGATGCGGGCCTCGAAACCCGCGCCGATTTCACCATCGACCAGCCGCTCGCGCGATACGGCCAGGTCGACCACGCGGTGTGGAAGCAGCTCTATGCACGCCAGTCGGCGCTGCTGCGCGGGCGCGCGTGCGACGCGTTCGTCGCGGGGCTCGGGAAGATCGACCTGCCGGCCGATCGCGTGCCGTCGTTCGCCGACGTGAACCGCCAGCTGAAGCCGGCAACGGGCTGGGAGATCGTCGCCGTGCCGGGCCTCGTGCCCGACCGCGTGTTCTTCGAGCATCTCGCGAACCGGCGCTTCCCGGTCACCTGGTGGATGCGCCGCCCCGACCAGCTCGACTACCTGCAGGAACCCGACTGCTTCCACGATCTCTTCGGCCACGTGCCGCTGCTGATCGACCCGGTGTTCGCCGACTACATGCAGGCGTACGGCCGCACCGCGCTCGCGGTCGCCGACGACGAAGCGGCGCTGGCGCGGCTCGCGCGACTCTACTGGTATACGGTGGAATTCGGGTTGATCCGCGATCCGCGCGGCACGAACGGCCTGTCGATCTACGGCGCCGGGATCGTGTCGAGCAAGGGCGAAAGCCTGTACAGCCTCGAAAGCGCGGCGCCGAACCGGCTCGGCTTCGACCTCGAGCGCGTGATGCGCACGAAGTACCGGATCGACACGTTCCAGAAGACCTACTTCGTGATCGACGATTTCGCGCAACTGTTCGCGCTCGCCGACGTCGACGGCCGCGCGCTGGCCGACCGGCTGGCGGCGCTGCCCGAGTTCGCGGCCGGCGCGGTGCTCGATACCGATCGCGTGCTGCATCGCGGCACCGGCGAAGGCTGGCCCGACGACGCCGACGCGTGACCCGCGAACGCGCGCCGATGGTCGCCGGATGGCCGTCCCCGGATGGCCGTCCCACAACTATGAAACAATGACCGGTGCCGGCTTCGTCGCGCGGCGCAGCCGCGCGCGGGCGCCGTTACCGAACGAGAGGTGCAAGATGATCCACAAGCTCACATCAGAAGAACGCAAGACCCGGCTCGAAGGCCTGCCGCTCTGGTCGGCCGTACCGGGCCGCGACGCGATCCAGCGCAGCCTGCGCTTCGCCGATTTCAACGAAGCCTTCGGCTTCATGACGCGCGTCGCGATCAAGGCGCAGGAAATGAACCACCATCCGGAATGGTTCAACGTGTACAACCGCGTCGACATCACGCTGTCGACCCACGACGCCGACGGCCTGACCGAACGCGACATCGAACTGGCGCTTTTCATCGACCTTGCCGGCGCGCACGCGAAACCGGCCGCCTGACACCTTCCCCTACCGCCGCGCGTCCTTTGATGCGCGGCGCGTCAACTTTTCATTTCGATGAACGTTTTCTAGGATGTAGTCAGCGAAAGCCTTCAGCTTTCCAAGCCATCCTTAAGGCGCACGTAAGTCTCGTACGCATTCCGTGCCTTGGGGTCCAAACCTTCCAGTTGCAGCGCGCCTTGGCGCTGTACAATCAGCAGCGCATACGGCTTGGAAAGCGCGCTGGCCTCTTCGCAGAGTTTGAGTTCGTCGCCGCTCGACGGCGAGCGGGCGCGCCAGAAATTGATCGCGGCTTCTAGGTCGTTGATCGAAATATCGGACATGATTGGATTTAATCGTTCGCTGGCCGCCATGCTTGATGTCAGGTGTCGCGGCACCCCTGTGGAAACGGCGTCGTGCTGTCCGCGTGCCTGAACCGCCAACCCATTGTACTTGAGCGAACTTCATGCGACTCCTTCTGATCGAAGACGACCGCCCCATCGCACGCGGTATCCAGAGCAGCCTCGAGCAGGCTGGCTTCACCGTCGACATGGTGCATGACGGCATCTTTGCCGAACAGGCGCTGGCACAGAATCGCCACGAACTCGTGATCCTCGACCTCGGCCTGCCGGGCATCGACGGGATGACGCTGCTCACGCGCTTCCGCCAGACCAACCGCCACACGCCCGTCATCGTGCTGACCGCACGCGACGAGCTGAACGACCGGATCCAGGGCCTGAACTCCGGCGCCGACGACTACATGCTCAAGCCGTTCGAGCCGGCCGAGCTCGAAGCGCGCATCCGCGCGGTGATGCGCCGCAGCGGCCCGCACAGCGACATGCCGCGCCCGGAAGTGTCGCTCGGCGGCGTCCGCCTGTCGGGCGTCGATCGCCGCATCTTCAACGACGACAAGCCGCTCGAACTGTCGCCGCGTGAATTCGCGGTGCTCGAGATGCTGCTGCTGCGCCACGGCCGCGTCGTCAGCAAGGCCCAGCTGCAGGATCACCTCACGCACTTCGGCGGCGATCTCGGCGACACCGCGATCGAAGTCTACGTGCACCGCGTGCGCAAGAAACTCGAGCAGTGCCGCGTCGAAATCGTCACTGTGCGCGGCTTCGGCTACCTGCTGCAGGAAATCCGCCAGACGGCGAGCGTCTGAACGGCGGTGCGGCGCACCGGCCGGCCTGGCCCGCCGGCGCGCCCACCCTGCCCGCATCGCCGCTCGGCGTACGACCGCGCCGCTCCCCGTGAGCGGCGCTTATCCATTTGCCCGTCGAAATGTCACCTGATCCGGCTGTGACCACCAGCCTGCGCCGCTCGCTGCTTCGGCGCCTCGCCGCCCCGTTGTCGATGCTCGCACTGATGAGCGGCCTGATCGCCTACTGGCTCGCGTGGCAATACACGCAGCACGTGATCGACCGCTCGCTCGCCGATCTCGCGACCGCCATTTCCAAACAGATCCAGATCGCCGGCCCCGACGCGCCGTTTACGGTGCCGCCGCTCGCGCAGGCGATGTTCTCCGATCCCGCCGAAGCGCTGATCTACCGGATCAGCGACGGCGAACAGGAACTCGCCGGCGATCCGAAGCTGCCGCTGCGGGGCATCAACGTGCGCCGCATGCATCACGCGTACGTGTTCGAGGCCGAATACGACAATCGCGCGGTACGGGTCGCGCAGGTGCGCGTCGACAACGTCGAAGGCGGCAAGCCGATGGTCGTCGAGGTCGCGCAGCCGGTGCGGCACCGCTACCGGATCGCGGCCGAATTCCTCGTCGCGATCATGATGCCGCTGCTGCTGCTGCTGCTCGCGGGCTGGGGCATCGTGTGGCGCGTCGTCAACCAGCAGCTCGGCCCGCTCACGCATCTGGCCGATTCACTGAACCGGCAGACCCACACGTCGCTGGAACCGGTCGACGAAACCGAGGTGCCGCTGGAAATCCGGCCGCTAACGAGCGCGATGAACGCCCTGCTCGGCCGCCTGAAAACCGCGCTCGACGCGCAGCGCAAGTTCATCGCCGATGCCGCGCACCAGTTGCGCACGCCGCTCACGGCCGTGAAGCTGCATGCGGAGCAAGCGGCCGTTGCACGCGACCCGCACCAGACCTTCGCCGCGGTGCGCGAGCTGCGCGCGGCCGCCGACCGCGCGGTACGACTGTCGAACCAGTTGCTGTCGCTCGCGCGCGCGGAACCGGGCGAACAGGCCGCGCGGTTCGTCGACGTCGACCTCGCGGCGATGGCATTCGAGACGGGCGCCGAATGGGTGCCGCGCGCACTCGCGTCGCACGTCGACCTCGGCTTCCAGCGCACCGACGATCCGGGTGACGACGAGAAGCTGGTCGTGCGCGGCAACCCCGTGCTGTTGCGCGAGGTGATCGCGAACCTGCTCGACAATGCGCTGAAGTACGTGCCGCTCGCGCGGCCGGACGGTGCGCGGATCACGGTGAACGTCGCGCGCGGCGCGCTCGAGGGCGGCCAGCCGGCCGCCGAGATCGTCGTCGAGGACAACGGCCCCGGCGTGCCCGCCAACCAGCAGGCCGACCTGTTCAAGCGCTTCTTCCGCGGCGACGCGCAAAACGGCAACGGCGTCGAGACGGGCGCCGGGCTCGGCCTCGCGATCGTGCACGACATCATCGCGATGCACGGCGGCACCGTATCGTACGAGGATGCGTCGGAAGGCGGCTCGCGCTTCGTGGTGAGGGTGCCGCTGGCTGCACGCACGGACAAGCCGGCCAGCGAAACCCCGGCCACCGCGTCGACGCACTGAGCGATTCGCGTCGGGCGGCCCCTGGCCGGGTCGCACGCCGGATGACGAAGGCGGAAAACCCGGCCGCATGATGCAGCAGCCGGGCGCTGAAACGGCAGCGGCAGCGCACGATGCGCCGCCGCCTGCGTCACTTCCTGTTTTTCTTGTCCTTCGAACGGGACTCGGACTTGCCGTCCTTCTTGTCCTTCTTCTTTTTCTTCTTCTTGCCGCCGTCGTCGGACGTCGCGAGCAGCGTGCCGCGGCACGACGATGCGCCGCAATGGCACGCGTATTCGCGCTTGAGCGACTTCGTCAGCTTCGCATCGATCACGAGGCCGTAGTCGTAGAACAGTTCCTCTTCCGGCCCGATGTCGCGCAGCGCGTGGATGTACACGCGGCCTTTGACTTCCTCGGCTTCGCAGTTCGGTGCGCACGAGTGGTTGATCCAGCGCGCGCTGTTGCCGTCGATCTTGCCGTCGATCACCCCGCCCTCGTCCAGTGCGAAGTAGAACGTATGGTTCGGTTCGCTCGGGTCGTGCGGATGGCGACGCAGCGCTTCCTTCCACGAAATTCGTTCGCCCTTGTATTCCACTACGCGCTCGCCGGCCTTGATCGGCGCCACGGCGAAGACGCCCTTGCCGTGTACTCCCGAGCGGCGCACCGCGATCCTGCGTGAACTCATCGAACGAATCCTTGTGAAAACGACTTGAATGGGGCGGCCGCGATCGTGGCCTGGCGTCGCGCAAAACGAAAACGCGGCACCGGTCGGTGCCGCGTCGGGACATGCGGCGAATCACCCGCATCCTACACGTTCACGATTGCTTCGTTCAACATCACGCGCAATATTGCGCGTGCGATGCTCAACGCTGGCCGAAGGCGACGTCGCCGAACAACGCCTTGTGCTCGCGCGGCTGCGAACGCCAGTACTGCGGCGGCGCCGTCACCTGCGCACCGAGCTCGGCCGCCGCGTGCCACGGCCAGCGCGGGTCGTACAGCATCGCACGCGCCATCGCGACGAAATCGGCATCGCCGGCCTCGATGAGCCGGTTCGCATGCGCAGGCTCGTTGATCAGCCCGACGGCAACCGTCGGCATGCCGACCGCGCGCTTCACCGCCTGCGCGAACGGCACCTGGTAACCGGGCGACAGCGGAATTTTCTGCAGCGGCGACACGCCGCCGGACGACACGTCGATCCAGTCGCAGCCGCGGCGCTTCAGTTCGTGCGCGAACGCGATCGTATCGTCGAGCTCCCAGCCGCCTTCGACCCAGTCGGTGGCCGACACGCGCACGCCGACCGGCCGATCCTCCGGAAACGCCGCGCGCACGATCTCGAAGATCTCGAGCGGAAAGCGCATCCGGTTTTCGAGCGAGCCGCCGTATTCGTCGGTGCGCTGGTTCGCGAGCGGCGACAGGAACTGGTGCAGCAGGTAGCCATGTGCCGCATGCACCTCGATCGCGTCGATGCCGAGCCGGGCGGCACGCTTCGCCGAGGCCGCGAATGCTTCGCGGATCCGGTTCAGGCCGGCGGCATCGAGGGCGAGGGGCGGCGTCTCGCCGTCCTTGTGCGGCACGGCCGACGGTGCATGCGGCAACCAGCCGCCGTCGGCGACCGACACGAGCTGACCGCCCTGCCACGGCACGTTGCTCGACGCCTTGCGCCCCGCATGCGACAACTGCATCGCGACGCGGATCGGCGAATGCTTGCGGATCGCGGCCAGCACGGGCTTCAGCGCGGCTTCGGTCACGTCGTCCCAGAGGCCGAGGTCCCCATGCGTGATGCGCCCGTCGGGTTCCACCGCGGTCGCCTCGATGCAGAGCAGCCCCGCGCCCGACAGCGCGAGATGGCCGAGGTGAATCATGTGCCAGTCGGTCGCTTCACCGCGCTCGGCCGAATACTGGCACATCGGGGAGATCACGATCCGGTTCGGAAGAGTCACGCCGCGCAGCGTGAACGGGGAAAACAGCGCAGTCATGGAGGCCGCTCGCCAGGAAAGGAAAGAGCGAACGAGCGTAGCACGCAGGCCGCAAGCGTGCTGACGGTGCACGCGGCAGTAAGCGGATGGTCAGGTACGGCCCGCGGCGGGTTGCGGGCGACGCGGCAAACAGCGCGCATACGGCGATGCGCCGGCCTGCAACGGACGCGGGCCGGGCAACCGCTTCGCGGCAAACGGCAGTGCCGCTTGCCGCGTCAGAGTCCGACGCCGTCGAGCCACTCCGCGAACATCCGTCGCGCGGCCGCCTCGAGCGCGGGGCCGTGCTGCGCGGTATCGGCGCGCAACTGGCGCGCGTCGATGCCGGGCGTGGCCGCGATTTCGCCGGCGTTGGCGATCAGCCACGGTTCGAAGCGGTCGGTGCGGATTTCCGGATGGCATTGCAGCGCCAGCACGTGCTGGCCCCACGCGAATGCCTGGTGGCGGCAGGCCGGTGTGGACGCGAGATGAATCGCGCCGCCCGGCAGGTCGAACGTGTCGCCATGCCAGTGCAGCATCGACGTCGCCGCGCCATCGAGATGGCGCAGCGGCGATGCGCGGCCGGCATCGGTGAGCGTCAGCGGCGTCCAGCCGAGTTCGTGCTGAGCGGCCGGGTAGACGCGCGCGCCGAGCGCCCGGGCGATGAACTGCGCGCCGAGGCAGATGCCGAGGATCGGCAGCCCGGCGTCGATGCGCGTGCGCACGAGCGCCGCGAGCGGCGCGATCGTCGGATACTGCGCGTCGTCGTACACGCTGAGCGGCCCGCCGAGCACGACGATGAGCGACGGTTCGAGTACGTCGAGCACCTCGAAGCGCGACGACCCGACGTCGACGTAGCGCACCCGCCGACCCCGTTCGCCGAGCACCTGCTCGAAACTCCCGAGATCCTCGAAGTGCACGTGGCGGATCGCCACGACTTCAGCGTTCATCATCGGCCTCCCGGTCGATCGACGGACGTCAGCCGGCGAAAATCTTCCAGGTCTTCTTCTGCGTCGCCGCGTCGGCTTCTTCCTGCACCGAGCAGTCGAGACGCAGATCGCTGTCGGACATCGAGATGTCGAGCGCCGCGCAATGATGCACGGTCTTCTTCGACAGCTTGCCCGGCTGGAAGTGGGCGCACGTCAAGCACATGCGCTGCGGCGGCGTCGCACCGGCCACCTGCAGTTCGCGCAGCGTCTTCAGCAGCGCGCGATACAGTGCGCCCTGCTCGTCCGCGCCGAGCTTGCCGACGGCTTTCGTCAGGAATTCAGGCCATTGCAGCGCCTTCTTCGCGGCCGTGCGGCCACGAGCCGACAGGCGCACGGCCAGTGCGCGGCCGTCGTCCAGCGCGCGGCGCTTCTCGACGAGCCCCTTCGTCTCGAGCGTGCTGACCGCATCGCTCGTGGTCGCCGCGGTCAGCTGCGTCTCGCGCGCGATCTCGCCGAGCCGCATCGGGCCCTTGCGCTGCAGCAGCAGCACGAGAATCTCGCCCTGCGTCGGCGTGAGGCCAGCGCCTTCCGCCCAATCCCATGCCTGGCTTCGCATGGCCGTACTCAACCGCAGCAGGCTGTGGGTCACACGTCCCGAAGCCTGATTCCCGTAAACGCCTTCGCTCATAGTCTTTTCGCTTTGCCGCCGCCCGGTTTGCCGAGCGGCCGTAGTGTGGAGATCGAATGTCTATCTCAAAACAGACACGCTCTTGCGAGTGCGTCAGCACGGCCGTCGCGAGGGCACACGCGGCGGTCGCGTTCGCGGCGACCGGTAAGACACGCATCGTTCCGGTGTCCGCAAAGCCGACATTCTAAGCGAGAGCGGAAAATCGCACAGCTAAGTTATCCCCTTCATTCTGTGGAAAATCACTGGATAACCAAAATTTTTCGTTGTGCCTGCAATGCCGAACGCCCGCGCAGCGGGGTGTCAGGACATTTTCCTGTTCGGATCGGCCATCGGGCCGACCGCAATGATCCACCGGGTTATCCCGCGCACAGATCGTTGACTTTGCAGCGGAATATCGGGTTATCCACAGATTTTCAGGACAACCGGCAACGATTTCGGCATCAATCGAGGCCGCCAGCCATTCAGTGAATCGCGACTCGGTCGACCCCGTAATCTGCAAAACATTTTTTCATTCGCGCCAACGTAAGCACTGCTGGCGGACCGTCTCGTTGAGCGATTTTTCCTGTTTGAAAACGGTTCTCAACCACGAGGCGTCGTTCACGCGCGCCTGGGCCAGTGCGCCGATCTCGTCGAGCGCCGCGCGCGAACCGAGCGCGGCCGCATGCGGCGCGATCCGGTCGAGCGTGTCGAGGATGTCCTCGGCGATGGTACGGCGCTCACCCGTCTGAGGATTCACGCAGGTGCCCTCGAGCCCGAAGCGGCACGCCTCGAAACGGTTGAACGTGTAGACGAGGTAGTCGTCCTCCGACAGCTTCAGCGGCCGGTCGGTCAGCAGGTAGCGTGCGAGCGTCTGGATGTAGCAGGCGATCGCCGCCGCGCGATCGACCGACAGCGGCGTGTCCATCACGCGCACCTCGATCGTCCCGTAGCCGGGTTTCGGGCGGATGTCCCAGTAGAAGTCCTTCATCGAGTTGACGACACCCGTGTTCACCATCTTCGTGAAGTACTCCTCGAAGCTGTCCCAGGTCAGCACGAACGGCGCGCGGCCCGACAGCGGGAACGCGAACACCGAATTCAGGCGGGCCGAATGGAAGCCGGTGTCGACGTTCTGCACAAACGGCGACGACGCGGACAGCGCGATGAAGTGCGGAATGAAGCGCGACATCGAGTGCAGCAGGAACAGCGCACTGTCGGGATCGGGGCAGCCGATGTGCACGTGCTGGCCGAACACGGTGAACTGTTTGGCCAGGTAACCGTACAGTTCGGAGATGTACTGGAAGCGCGGCGCATCGTAGATCTGCCGGTCGCTCCATTGCTGGAACGCATGCGTGCCGCCGCCGGCCAGCCCGACGTTGAGCTGGTCGGCCGCCTTCACGAGCACGTCGCGGATCGCGTGCAGCTCGCTCACCGCCTGCTCGTGCGAATGGCAGATGCCGGTCGACAGCTCGATCATGCTCTCGGTGATTTCCGGCGTGATGTTGCCCGGAAAGGTCTCGCCCTGGATCAGGCGCATCAGGTCGGATGCCGCTTTGGTCAGGTCGTAGTTGTGCGTGTTGACGACCTGGATCTCCAGTTCGACGCCGAACGTGAACGGCTCGGAATTGACGAAGGTTTCGAGTGCCATGGCAGGTTCCGGAATCAGTTGCTGTCGCTGCGCTCACCGACCGCCGACAGGCAGCGGTAGACGATGAACGGGCTGACGAGCTGCAGGATCACGATCGTGCACATCACGATCGCGCGCAGGTGCGGGTCGAAATTCGGATAGAGCTGGTAGGTGTCGTCGACGAGCAGGTACGACAGCGCGGACATCGGCGTGAGCGCGATGCCGAGCGCGATGCCCTGCTTCATCCCGATGCCGCTCGGCTTCGCGAACGCGACGACACCGGCCAGCTTCGCGACGAGCCGCGTGACGATCAGCACGATCGCGAGCAAGCCGCCGAGCGCGATGTCGCCCCACGTGAACGACGTGAGCGTGAGCACGAACAGGACCACCGTCAGCAGCCAGCCGGCCGTGCCGAAATGCTCGGGCCACAGCTGCGGGCGCGCCTCGAGGTTCTTCACGATGATGCCGGCGAGCAGCAGCGTGAGCAGCGTCGACAGCTTCAGTGCCTGGGCCACCGCGATCGCGAGCATCACGAGCCCGAACAGCGCGACGAACGAATGCTCGTCGCGCATCGTCGACGTCATGTGGCGGAACAGGAAATTGCACGAACGCGCGACGAGATACGCGACGATGAACGAACCGGCGAGCAGGTAGAGCGGCTGCAGGATCGTCGCGAAAACGTTGCCGTACGCTTCCTGGTGGAGCCAGCTCGTCACGAGCTTGGTCAGCACGATCGCATAGACGCTGTTGAGCGCGGTGAGCGTGATGAGGCGTTGCGACACCTGCCCTTCCGCGCGCAGTTCGGTCTTCAGCTGGATCACCATCGATGGCGATGTCGCAATCGCGATCGCCGACAGCACGAGCGCGACCATCCCCGATACGCCGAGCGCCAGCATCACGAACAGCACCAGCACGAACGTCAGCGTGGCTTCGGCGAGGCTCGACGCGACGAGCCACGGATTGCGCCGGATCCAGCGCAGGTCGAGACGGCTGCCGAGCTCGAACAGCAGCAGGCCGAGCGCGACGTCGATCAGAAGCCGCGAGGTTTCGTCGGTGCTTGCATCGATCACGCCGAATCCGAACGATCCGGCGACGAGACCGATCACCGCATAACCGGTGATGCGCGGCAGCCGCCATGCGCGGTAGCACAGCTCGCCGCACAGGCCGGCCGCGAACAGCGCGAGCCCGGCCCAGAACACGGCATCCGGCGTAAGCGGCCAGTTGGGCAGGAATGAGAACGCCGACTTCATCGTGGTGACTTCTCCTTTGGAAGCGACCGCCAGCGACACAGGGTCAAGCGTCAGAAATGGATGCGCGCCGGCTGGGTATCGCCCCGAATGTGATTGTTGTGTCGACGACGGCGGGACATGGGATCCGCCTGCTCCGCCACAGGGCGGAAAGTCGCTCAGGTTGCCGATCTGGATTGTCGGCCTGGTGTGTGAACGGACTGCGCAGTCTCGAAGATTCAGATTCGAAATCGTGCCGACCGTTCCATTGAAGCATGTCCGGCGCCTGGCCGGATGAACGCGAAGGAAACCGATTGTGCCACAGCTTTTTCGGTCTGGAACCCATTGATTCGACTCGCGGCGCTGTGCGCCCCCCAGGTCTTTGGTTTCAAAGGTTTACTTGTATATATACGTAGTAGAAGTTAACAAGGCGCGCACAGTTCTGTGGATAACTTCAGTTTACGTCGACGGATCAAGGTGTTGGAGAGTCCATAACCCGTTGCACAGGCTGTTCGTGCACAGAAGTTTCGATTGAGCAACTTTCGGGCCGTTTCACAGCTGTGCCGAGTTGCCCAGTTTACGTCCACTGTGATTGCACACGAAGTGCGCGCGGATTCCGCGCAGTTATCCACAGCATCGAGTGGATAACCTTGCGCGAAAAAATCGGGAAACTGTGATCGGCTCGGGGGCCGGTCAGCCGGCCTGGCTGACGCGGCGCGCGCGCAATGCGCGGATCAGGAAGCGTGCGGGATCGACGGCATCGGCGAGTTCGCGTTCGAGCGGCCACGGCTCGCCTTCGAGTTGCGATGCGATCAGTTCGGCGCCGAGTGCGGCCCATACGAGGCCGCGCGAACCGAAACCGAATGCGCCGTAGAGTCCGGGCATGCGCGGCAGGTCGCGCGCCTGCGCGCCGCTCAGCGCGCGTGCTTTGGCGACGGCTCCCGCTTCGTCCGCGAGCGGGCCGATGAGCGGCAGTCGATCGCCGACAACCCAGCGGAACGCAACGCGGCCGCGCAGCGTGCCGGGATCCGGCACGTCGCCGATCAGGCCCGGCAGCAGACGGCGCACGCGCTCGAGGTTTTCGGCGTGACCGGCCGCGCGCATCGCGGGATCGACGTCGTCGGGCTCGAACGTCGCGCCGATCAGCAGCGTGCCGTCGTCGAGCGGTACCGCGTAACCGTCGCCGATCGCCGGGCACGGCAGCGGTGCCGTGCTGCCGGGGGGCAGCAACGTGAGCTGGCCACGCACCGGTTGCAGCGCGACGTGCTGCAACCCGGCGAGGCGTGCGGCATCGCCGGCATTCGCGAGCACGACGACGGGCGCTTCGGCCAGTGTGCCACCAGCATCGTCGAGCGCATGCCAAGCATCGCCCCGCCGTTCGAGTCGTGCCACGGCGGTGGACGCGAGCAAGCGCACGCGCTCGCCGGCCGCCTCGCACTGGGCCGCGCAAAGGCCGGCCGGCCAGACGGCGCCGCCGTGCGGAAACAACAGGCCGCCGTGCGCGACCGGCAGGTTCAGGTGGGCGCGCGCGGCATCGGCGTCGAGCAGCGATACGTAGTCGGACGGTGCGCCGAACGCATCGAAAGCATCACGCATCCGCGCGAAGTCGTCGGCCGATTCGGCGAGATGAATCATCCCGCGCGTGCTGCGCGCGAATGCATGGCCCGCGCGTTCGAGTGCGCGCCAGCGTGCGATCGCGTGCAGGAAGCCGCCGCGCGTGAGCCGGCTCGCGACGTTGTCGTCGCGCGTCATCAGCGGATGGAACACGCCGGCCGGATTGCCTGACGCCTCGCTCGCGATCCGCTCGTGCCGTTCGATCAGCGTGACCTCCCAGCCGCGCGCGGCGAGACGTTCGACGACCGCGCAGCCCGCCAGGCCCGCGCCGATCACGATCGCGCGGCGTGCCGCAACGGGCAATGCGAGCGGCGGCTCGTGCCGGCGCGCGCGCCAGCGCGGCGCGTATTCGCCGACGAGCATCACGAACTTGCCGGCAAACCCGTCGACCTTGCGATACGTGAAACCCGCGTCGGTGAGCGCCTGTTTCACGACGCCCGAACTCGAATACGTCGCGAAGGTCGCGCCTTCGGCAGCGAGGCGTCCGAGGGCGCGGAACACGTCGGCCGACCACATGTCCGGGTTTTTTGCCGGCGCAAAACCGTCCAGATAAAACGCATCGGCTCGTGCGACGAGTTTCGGCAGCATCTCGCGCGCGTCGCCGAATGCAAGCGTGAGCACGACCCGCCCGTCGTCGAATTCGAGCCGGTGCAAACCCGGCACGAGCGTCGGCCACGCATCGGCAAGCATCGCGGCTTCGGCCGACATGGTTGTGTTCGCAACGATATGGGAAAGCGCCTTGCGCAAGTCGTCGCGCGAGAACGGGTGCTTCTCGACCGACACGAAATGCAGCCGCTCGCAGCGTGCGGGATCCTCGCGCCACGCGGCCCAGGTCGCAAGGAAGTTGGCGCCCGTGCCGAACCCCGTCTCGACGATCGTGAACGTGCGGCGGCCTTGCCAGCGCGCCGGCAGCCGGTTGCCCGCGACGGACACGTAGTTCGCCTGCGCGAGCGCGCCCGCGACGTTGTGATAGATGTCGCCGAACTCGGGCGACACGAGCGTGCCGTCGTCGCGGATGGCGAACGTGGCGGGAACAAGTCGGTCGGTCATGCGAAACAAAAAACGTGGCAGCCAAGCCTGGCAAGGGATTGCGCGGGGCCGTCCGGCCGGCCGTTGGAAAAAGCCAACGGGGCGGCGCATGGGCGGACCGCGCTGCGTACCCTGTCCGGTCGGCGCTGGTCAAAAAATGGGCAGTCCGTGATTCATTCGGCGAAATACCGATGAAAATCTTTGAAACCCTTGTCGTTATTGGGTTTGCGCTGCGCTATCATAGCAACGCCGTACCGCGGGGTGGCCGCCGGCATACCGGAGGGCGCGTCGCGCGGGCCAGGATTCGGCGCTGTGTCGTCGGAGTCTGACTCTCGACGGCACGGTTCGCGCACGTATAATCGGCGCGTTCGCGCTGTTCGTGTCAACCTAACCTGATAAAGGAACCTTAATGAACAAACAGGAACTGATCGACGCCGTCGCCGCCCAAACGGGCGCCAGCAAGGCTCAAACCGGCGAAACGCTGGACACGCTGCTCGAAGTCATCAAGAAGGCCGTGTCGAAGGGTGATGCGGTTCAGCTGATCGGCTTCGGCAGCTTCGGTTCGGGCAAGCGCGCAGCACGTACGGGCCGCAACCCGAAGACGGGCGAAACCATCAAGATCCCGGCAGCCAAGACGGTCAAGTTCACGGCTGGCAAGGCGTTCAAGGACGCCGTCAACAAGCGTTAATCCAGCGCCTGTTCCAAGAAAAACCCGCCTTTCGGCGGGTTTTTTGTTGGGCGCGCGCGGCATTTTCGCCACAGTCCGCGCCACTCTTGCAAGATTTAACGGTTGTTTTTACAACGCGTTACACGTGCACGATCTGCGTGTCGCCGTGATCGTCGTCGTGCGAATCGATATCCCACACCGGGAACGGATCGTCGAACGCGTGCCATCCCGCCGCGCCGAGCGCGAATTCCGCATCGGTCAGCAGGCACGCATCGAGTTTCTCGCGCCACGCATCCGCGTCGAGCGCGATGCCGATCAGCACGAGTTCCTGCCGGCGATCGCCCACTGCGCGATCGTCGAGATCGCCGTGCCATTCGGCGCGGATTTCCGCGAGCAGTTCGTCGTCGTCCGGCCATTCCGCGCGATCCTGCGCCGCCCACCACAGACCCGCCGGGCCATGGCGGCATACGCCGCCCGCCTGCGACAGCGAGCCCGCGATGTCGTTGCGCGTCGCGAGCCAGAAGAAGCCCTTGCTGCGCAGCACGCCCGGCCACTCCTGGTGCAGCAGCGCCCAGAGCCGTGCCGGATGAAACGGCCGGCGCGCACGGTAAACAAAATTGCCGATGCCGAATTCGTCGGCTTCGCCGTGCACGTGCGCATGATGTTCGTCATGGCAGTCCGGGTCGTCGCAATGCGTGTGATCGTGATCGAGCGATGCGAGCCAGCCCGGCGCGTTCGCGGCCTCGTCGAAATCGAAACGGCCCGTGTTCAGCACTTCGTCGAGCGGCACGTTGCCGAACGTCGACACGACCTGGTGCGCGCGCGGGTTGAGGCGCGCGAGGATGTGCTGCAGGCGTGCGAGTTCGTCGGCGCCGACGAGGTCGGCCTTGTTGATCACCAGCACGTCGCAGAATTCGATCTGCTCGATCAGCAGCTCGACGAGCGTGCGATCGTCCTCCTCCGAGGCGGCGATGCCGCGGGTTGCGAGCGCGTCGTCCGAGCCGTAGTCGCGGAGGAAGTTGTACGCGTCGACCACGGTGACGAGCGTGTCGAGCCGCGCGATCGCGGACAGCGACGTGCCGTCGTCGTCGACGAACGTGAAGGTTTCGGCGATCGGCATCGGCTCCGCGATACCGGTCGATTCGATCATGATCGCGTCGAAGCGGCCTTCGGACGCGAGGTTGCGGATCTCGACGAGCAGGTCATCGCGCAGCGTGCAGCAGATGCAGCCGTTCGACATCTCGACGAGGCGTTCCTCGACGTGCGACAGCGCCTGCGCGTCACGCACGAGCGATGCGTCGATGTTGACCGCAGCGAGATCGTTGACGATCACGGCGACTTTCAGGCCCGCGCGGTTCGCGAGGACATGGTTGAGCAGCGTGGTCTTGCCGGCGCCGAGGAAACCGGACAGCACGGTGACGGGCAACGGCTGGTTCATAGCCGGATTCATAGCGATACGCACCAACGGAAAAATTGAACAAGCGGCCGCGGCGCCCTTCCGGGGCGCGATCGTCCCGCGGACGGGCGAAATTGCGGCGTGAGATCCGCATTGTGCATCAAACGCGCGCCGGCCGGCCGGTACGGCGTCAGGCCGCGCCGGGCCGCAGCGTCATTGCACGGGCGGCAACAGCTTCCACTGCGTCAGGATGGCGGCAATCTGCCGCGCGTACTTGTCGCGCAGCGACGGTGTTTCCGAATGATAGGCGCCGACGGCCTGCCACGTGTTGCCGTAGCGGTTCATCTTCTGCTTGAGATGCCACGCGGCGATGTAGACGTTCTTGCACGGCTCCATCAGCGTGTCGCGGCCGATCCCGTAGCGCGACAGCGTCGGCAGGTGGATCGAATTGATCTGCATCAGGCCGTAGTCGACCGAGCCGTTCGTGTTCTCGTTCAGCGCGCCGGGCCGGTTGCGCGACTCCTGCCACGCGATCGCGCGCAGGATCAGCGGATTGACCTGCTGATATTTTGCCGCCTCGTCGAAACAGTCCGCGCGAGCGTTCGCGCTGGCGAAACACGCGCCGGCGGCGATCAACGCAATCGAGGCGAACCGTCTGTTCATGGTGCGGAATCGATAATAAATTGCGCGAAGGTCGGGAAAACCCGTGCCTGTTATTCGTGCGATGAGAAACGCGCCGCCCGTATCATACCGACAGTCCGTCAGCTTGCGACATACAGGAATACGGCAGCCCGGTTATACCGCATTTCCGTGTCGGTTCATCGTGAAACGGGGGCGATGGCCGGGATGCAGAGCATAGCGCCGAACATTACATATTGCATACGGCTCGCAGAATACATGTCGTATGTGAGACAGTCCTCGGGTCAATGTGATATTTCGGACATGAAAAACTGCTAATGTCGCCTCTTTAGGACTTGGATCCCAGCACTACCGCCGGAAGTGGCCTGAGCCGGCATCGACCCATTCATCCATGACAAGAAATCGCTTCGTTATGCGGCGTGTCGCCACGACCCTGATCGTCGCCGGCCTCATCGTTTCGCAGGCCGCCTACGCTCAGGTCACGCTCAACTTCGTGAATGCGGATATCGACCAGGTCGCCAAGGCGATCGGCGCCGCAACCGGCAAGACCATCATCGTCGACCCCCGCGTGAAGGGGCAGCTCAACCTCGTGGCCGAACGGCCGGTGCCGGAAGACCAGGCGCTGAAGACACTGCAGTCCGCGCTGCGGATGCAGGGCTTCGCGCTCGTGCAGGATCACGGCGTGCTGAAGGTCGTGCCCGAGGCCGACGCGAAGCTGCAGGGCGTGCCGACCTACGTCGGCAACGCGCCGCAGGCGCGCGGCGATCAGGTGATCACGCAGGTGTTCGAGCTGCACAACGAATCGGCGAACAACCTGCTGCCCGTGCTGCGGCCGCTGATCTCGCCGAACAACACGGTGACGGCCTACCCGGCGAACAACACGATCGTCGTTACCGACTACGCGGACAACGTGCGGCGCATCGCGCAGATCATCGCCGGCGTCGACAGCGCCGCGGGCGCGCAGGTGCAGGTCGTTCCGCTGCGCAACGCGAACGCGATCGACCTCGC
Source organism: Burkholderia sp. 572 (assembly GCF_040545135.1). Classification (NCBI taxonomy): domain Bacteria; kingdom Pseudomonadati; phylum Pseudomonadota; class Betaproteobacteria; order Burkholderiales; family Burkholderiaceae; genus Burkholderia; species Burkholderia sp. 572. The sequence goes on from NZ_JBEPLH010000013.1 coordinate 214,005, forward strand.
CGCGCAGCTGCAGAAAATGCTCGACCCGGGCGCGATCGGCAACAGCGACGCAACGCTGAAGGTGTCGGTCACGGCCGACCCGCGGACCAACTCGCTGCTGCTGCGCGCATCGAGCGCGTCGCGCCTCGCGGCCGCGAAGCGGCTCGTGCAGCAGCTCGACGCGCCGAGCGGGGTGCCCGGCAACATGCATGTCGTGCCGCTGCGCAATGCCGATGCGGTGAAGCTGGCGAAGACGCTGCGCGGCATGCTCGGCAAGGGGAGCGGCAGCGACAGCGGCTCGTCGGCATCGTCCAACGATGCGAACAGCTTCAACCAGAACGGCGGCTCGTCGTCGAGCGGCAACTTCTCGACCGGCACGTCGGGCACCCCGCCGCTGCCGTCGGGCGGCCTCGGCGGTTCGTCGTCCTCGTCGGGGTACGGCGGTTCGTCGGGCAGCGGCGGCGGTCTCGGCAGCGCCGGCCTGCTCGGCGGCGACAAGGACAAAGGCGACGACAACCAGCCGGGCGGCATGATCCAGGCCGACGCGGCGACCAACTCGCTGATCATCACCGCGTCGGATCCGGTGTACCGGAACCTGCGCTCGGTGATCGACCAGCTCGACGCGCGGCGCGCGCAGGTCTATATCGAAGCGCTGATCGTCGAGCTGAACTCGAATACGTCCGGCAACCTCGGTATCCAGTGGCAGGTCGCGAGCGGCCAGTTTCTCGGCGGCACGAACCTGAACCCCACTGGCGGTCTGGGCAACAGCATCATCAACCTGACGGCGGGCGGCGTGGCCAACGCCGCCGGCGGCATCACCGGCGGCGGGCTGGCCAACAATCTCGGGGCGCTGAGCCAGGGGCTCAACATCGGCTGGCTGCACAACATGTTCGGCGTGCAGGGGCTCGGCGCACTGCTGCAGTATTTCTCGGGCGTGAGCGACGCGAACGTGCTGTCGACGCCGAACCTGATCACGCTCGACAACGAGGAAGCGAAGATCGTCGTCGGCCAGAACGTGCCGATCGCGACCGGTTCGTATTCGAACCTGACGAGCGGCAACACGAACAATGCGTTCAACACCTACGACCGTCGCGACGTCGGCCTGACGCTGCACGTGAAGCCGCAGATCACCGACGGCGGGATCCTCAAGCTGCAGCTCTATACCGAGGATTCGGCGGTGGTTGCCGGCACGACCAGCGCGCAGACCGGCCCGACCTTCACGAAGCGCTCGATCCAGTCGACGATCCTCGCGGACAACGGCGAGATCATCGTGCTCGGCGGCTTGATGCAGGACAACTACCAGGTGTCGAACAGCAAGGTGCCGCTGCTCGGCGACATTCCGTGGATCGGCCAGCTGTTCCGTTCCGAAACGAAGCTGCGCCAGAAAACCAACCTGATGGTATTCCTGCGCCCGGTGATCATTTCCGATCGCAATACCGCGCAGGAAGTCACGGCCAATCGTTACGACTACATCCAGGGCGTGACGGGCGCGTACAAGTCCGACAACAACGTGATGCGCGACAAGGACGATCCGGTCGTCCCGCCGATGCCGATCGGCCCGAGCCAGGGTGGCACGGCCGCGGGCAACCTGTTCGATCTCGACAAGATGCGTCGCCAGCAGGTACAGCGCCAGGTGGTGCCGGTCCCGGCCCAGCCGTTGCCGGAGGCGACGCCCGCGCAGCCGCAGAGCGTGCCGCAGCAGGCGGTGCCGCAACAGCCGCTGACCGCCACGCCGGGAGCCTCGCAGTGAGCGACGTGCTCGCCTCTTCCGCCCACGACGGCGCGCCGGGCGAACGCCAGCCGCCGTCGCCGCTCGCCGCGCGGCTGCTGCCGTACGGCTTCGCGAAGAGCGGCCAGGTGCTGATCGCGCACCAGCTCGACGATACGCTCGAGGTGTGGATCAGCGAACGCACGAGCGATGCCGCGCTCGCGGAGATCGCGCGCAACTTCGGCTCGATCTCCGTGCATCGCGTGCCGGCCGACGAGCTCGCGCAGGCGATCAACCACGCGTACGCGCGCCAGGACGGCAGCGCCGCGCAGGTGGTCGGCGAGGTCGAAGGCGAAGTCGACCTGTCGCGGCTGATGCAGGACATCCCCGAAGTCGAGGATCTGCTCGAATCGGAAGACGACGCGCCGATCATCCGGATGATCAACGCGCTGCTCACGCAAGCGGCGCGCGAACAGGCATCGGACATCCACATCGAGCCGTTCGAGAACGCTTCCGTCGTGCGCTTTCGCGTCGACGGCACGCTGCGTGACGTCGTGCGGCCGAAGAAAGCGCTGCACGGTGCGCTGATCTCGCGGATCAAGATCATGGCGCAGCTCGACATCGCGGAGAAGCGCCTGCCGCAGGACGGCCGCATCACGCTGCGCGTCGGCGGCCGGCCGGTGGACGTGCGCGTGTCGACGCTGCCGACGGGCCACGGCGAGCGTGCGGTGCTGCGTCTGCTGGAAAAGGATGCGCAGCGGCTGAACCTCGAGGCGCTCGGGATGGGCCGCGACACGCTCGTCCAGTTCGACAAGCTGATCGCCCGCCCGCACGGCATCGTGCTCGTCACGGGCCCGACCGGTTCGGGCAAGACGACCACGCTGTATGCGTCGATGTCGCGGCTCGAAACCGCGACGACCAACATCATGACCGTCGAGGACCCGATCGAATACGACCTCGGCGGCATCGGCCAGACGCAGGTGAACGAGCGGATCGGGATGACCTTTGCCCGTGCGCTGCGCTCGATCCTGCGCCAGGATCCGGACGTGATCATGATCGGCGAGATCCGCGACCTCGAAACCGCGCAGATCGCGGTGCAGGCGTCGCTGACGGGCCACCTCGTGCTCGCGACGCTGCACACGAACGATGCGGCATCGGCCGTCACGCGTCTGACCGACATGGGCGTCGAACCCTACCTGCTCGCGTCGTCGCTGCTCGGCGTGCTCGCGCAGCGGCTCGTGCGCCAGCTCTGCCCCGTCTGCAAGGAAGAACGCCAGGAAGAAGGCCGCACCGTGTGGCATCCGGTCGGCTGCGACAAGTGCGGGCATTCGGGCTATGCGGGCCGGCGCGGGGTGTACGAACTGCTGCTGGTCGACGAGTCGATCCGCTCGCTGATCCACCGCAACGCGGCCGACGCGGAGATTCTCGCCGCCGGTCGTGCGGAAGGGATGCGCACGCTGCGCGACGACGCCGAGCGCTGGCTCGCGTCCGGTGCGACGTCGCTCGAGGAAGTGTTGCGCGTGACGGGAGGCGCATAGCGCGATGCCGGCATTCCGTTTCGAAGCAATCGATTCGGCGGGACGCGCGCAGAAGGGCGTCATCGACGCCGACAGCGCGCGTGCCGCGCGCGGCCAGCTGCGTACGCAGGGGCTGACGCCGCTCGTCGTCGAGCCGGCCGCCAGCGCGACGCGCGGGGCGCGGTCGCAGCGGCTCGCGTTCGGCCGCAAGCTGTCGCAGCGCGAACAGGCGATCCTGACGCGCCAGCTCGCGAGCCTGCTGATCGCGGGGCTGCCGCTCGACGAGGCGCTCGGCGTGCTGACCGAGCAGGCCGAGCGCGACTACATCCGCGAACTGATGGCCGCGATCCGCGCGGAAGTGCTCGGCGGCCATTCGCTCGCGAATGCGCTGGGCCAGCATCCGCGCGACTTCCCCGAAATCTATCGCGCGCTCGTCGCGGCCGGCGAGCACACCGGCAAGCTCGGCATCGTGCTGTCGCGCCTCGCCGACTACATCGAGCAAAGCAACGCGCTGAAGCAGAAGATCCTGCTGGCGTTCACGTATCCGGGGATCGTCACGCTGATCGCATTCGGCATCGTCACGTTCCTGCTGAGCTATGTCGTGCCCCAGGTCGTCAACGTGTTCGCGAGCACGAAGCAGCAGCTGCCCGTGCTGACGATCGTGATGATGGCGCTGTCGGATTTCGTGCGGCACTGGTGGTGGGCGATCCTGATCGCAGTCGTGCTCGTCGTGTGGTTCGTGAAGGCGACGCTGTCGCGTGACGGCCCGCGGCTGCGCTTCGACCGCTGGGTGCTGACCGCGCCGCTGGCAGGCAAGCTCGTGCGCGGCTACAACACGGTGCGGTTCGCGAGCACGCTCGGCATCCTCACCGCGGCGGGCGTGCCGATCCTGCGCGCGTTGCAGGCGGCCGGCGAGACGCTGTCGAACCGGGCGATGCGCGCGAACATCGACGACGCGATCGTGCGCGTGCGCGAAGGCTCCGCGCTGTCGCGCGCGCTGAACAACGTGAAGACGTTTCCGCCGGTGCTCGTGCACCTGATCCGTTCCGGCGAAGCGACGGGCGACGTGACGACGATGCTGGATCGCGCGGCCGAAGGCGAAGCGCGCGAGCTCGAGCGCCGCACGATGTTCCTGACGAGCCTGCTCGAGCCGCTCCTGATCCTGGCGATGGGCGGCATCGTGCTCGTGATCGTGCTGGCCGTGATGCTGCCGATCATCGAGCTGAACAACATGGTGCAGTAACGGCCCGACAGTCGATCGGGCCGCTGCCGTTCAGCGCATGTAGATCGCGGGGGACGGCGTGTTCGCCGGCAGCTGGATTTCGGCGCGGGCGCCGTTGCGGTCGACGACGATCGAGCGGGGGCGGACTTCGGCGAGCTTCGCGCCGGGCGTGACCTCCGCACCGAGCGACACGGCGCGCGGCGGTTCGCCGCCGACGCCGACGATCGCGGCGGCACCGCGATCGAGCGAGAGGATGCCGAACAGGTGGATGTCCTGCACGGGATTCTTGTCGAGCTGACCGCCGAAGAGCGCCGCGGCGTCCTCGGTACGGATCGGCAGCCGCGCGGCGGCGGCGGGCAGCGGCGCTTCACGGGCTGACAGCGTGACGACCCAGTAAGTGGCCGTCGCGCACAAACCCGCGAAGAGGGCTAGGGAGAGGATCCGGATCGAGAGCGCGTTCATGCGCGCTATTGTACGGATCTATGTGAAATTTGCGTTGGGTGAAAGCCCTCGGCAATGCGCGCCTTACAATGCGTGCTCCGCGCCCGCGGGTCCGGAAGGTTGCCGTCAGGCAATCGTCCGGTGCACCGGGCGCGTCACGCAACCAACGACATTTTTTGGAAAGAGGTAGTCAGTCATGCAAACGTGGATCACTCGCCGCAACGCGGCCGTGCGTCGTCAGCGCGGTTTCACGCTGATCGAGATCATGGTGGTGGTCGCGATCCTCGGGATCCTGGCGGCGCTGATCGTGCCGAAGATCATGAGCCGCCCGGACGAGGCGCGCCGCATCGCCGCGAAACAGGACATCGGCACGATCATGCAGGCGCTCAAGCTGTACCGTCTCGACAACGGCCGCTACCCGACCCAGGATCAGGGCCTGAACGCACTGATCCAGAAGCCGTCCACCGATCCGATCCCGAACAACTGGAAGGACGGCGGTTATCTCGAGCGCCTGCCGAACGATCCGTGGGGCAACGGGTACAAGTACCTGAACCCGGGCGTGCACGGCGAGATCGACGTGTTCAGCTACGGCGCCGACGGCAAGGAAGGCGGCGACGGCAACGATACCGACATCGGTTCGTGGCAATAAGCGCTCACTGACCGGCCCGACGCTTCGTTCCCGTTCTTCATGCTCGCCATTCGCACGACCTCCCGCTGCGGTCGCGACCGCCGTGTGCGTTGCGGCGCGGCTTCGTCCGTGCCGGCGCATGCCGACGGCGGGCCGACGAAGCACGGTGCGCGGCGGCGTCGCACGCGCGGCTTCACGCTGCTCGAAATGCTGGTCGTGCTCGTGATCGCGGGCCTGCTCGTGTCGCTCGCGTCGCTGTCGCTCACGCGCAATCCGCGTACCGACCTGCGCGAGGAAGCGCAGCGCATCGCGCTGCTGTTCGAGACCGCCGGCGACGAGGCGCAGGTGCGTGCCCGGCCGATCGCGTGGCAGCCGACCGCACACGGCTTCCGTTTCGACGTGAGCTCGCCCGACGGCTGGCGCACGCTGCGCGACGACCTGCTGCGCCCGCGTGACTGGGATGGCGGCGTCACGGGCGCCGACATCGACTATCCGGGGTCCGACACGCGCGCGAGCCGCGTCGTGTTCGGCACCGAGAGCATCGACACGCCGGTGCGCGTGACGCTGCATTCGGCCGCCGGCAGCGCGACGATCGTCGGCACCGGCAACGGCCGCTACGAGGTGCAATGACGATGCGTCGTCGCCTGCCCTTCCCCGTTGCTTCATCGCACCGCCATGCCCCAACGGGACTGCATGCGCGGCGCGGTTTCACGATGATCGAGGTGCTGGTCGCGCTTGCGATCATCGCGGTCGCGCTCGCCGCGTCGATCCGCGCGGTCGGGACGATGGCGACCAACGCCTCCGATCTTCATCGCCGGCTGCTCGCCGGCTGGAGCGCCGACAACGCGCTCGCGCAGATGCGGCTCACGCATGCGTGGCCGGAGATCGGCGAGCAGAGTTTCGACTGCTCGCAAGGCAACGTGCAGCTCGTCTGCACGCAGCGCGTGAGCACCACGCCCAACCCGGTGTTCCGGCGCGTCCGGATTTCGGTGAGCACGCCCGGGCAGGCCGGCGTGCTCGCGCAGATGGTGACGGTGGTCGCGAATGAAACCAGCCGTCCGCTCTGACGCGCCGATGCGACGCCCGTTCGCCCGCCCCGCCCGCGGCTTCACGCTGATCGAGCTGATGATCGCGATCGCGATCCTCGCGGTGGTCGCGATCCTCGCGTGGCGCGGGCTCGACCAGATCATGCGCGGTCGCGACAAGGTCGCGGCCGCGATGGAAGACGAACGCGTGTTCGCGCAGATGTTCGACCAGATGCGCATCGACGCGCGGCTCGCCGCGACCGACGACGAAGCCGGCCAGCCGGCGATCGGCGTCGCCGGCAACACGCTGCAGATCGTCCGCGAACTCGAGGTGCCGGGCGTCGCGCCGCGGCTGCAGGTGGTCCGCTACCGGATCGCCGGCGGGCGGGTCGTGCGCTACGCGTCGCCGCCGATCGACGACGCGAACCGGCTGCGCGGCATGCTGAAGGACAGCAGCGTCGAAGGCTGGAGCTGGGTCGCGCTGATGGGCGGCGTCGGCGCGATCGACGCGAAGCTGTACGTGCCGCGCGTGGGCTGGACCACCAACCTGCAGACGGCCGACGACGCGCTCGCGCAGAACAACGATGCGCTCAAGGTGCCGCAGCTCGGCAACGCGCCGCCGACGCGCGCGGTGACGGGGCTGCAGGTCAGCATCGGTGCGACGTCGCTGCGCGTGCCGGTCACGCGCATCTTCCTCGTCGGGGAATGACGATGCGCGCGCGCCCTCCCCGTTCATTGCCTGCCGCCCGTGCTGCCGGTCACGCACGGGCACGCGGCCGCCAGCGCGGCGCGGCGATCATCACCGCGCTGCTCGTCGTCGCGCTGTCGGCGATCCTCGTCTCGGGGATGCTGTGGCGCCAGCAGGTGCAGATCCGCCGCATCGAGAACCAGCGCGAGATCGCGCAGGCGCAGTGGGTCGCGCGCGGCGCGCTCGACTGGACGCGGATGATCCTGCGCTCCGAAGGCGATACGGCGCCCGGCATCACGTACCTCGGCGGCATCTGGGGCGTGCCGATCGCGAAGACGAAACTGTCGGACTTCCTCGGGCGGATCGGCGCGCCCAACGACGCCGGCGGCGAAGACACCTATATCTCCGGCTCGATCGAGGACGCCCAGGCGAAGTTCAACCTGCGCAACCTCGTGGCGTCGCCGGCGCCCGGCGTGCTGCAGTTGAACGTCACGCAGGTCCAGGCGTTCCAGCGCCTGCTGACGACGCTCGGCTACGACGGCGCGTTCGCGAAACGCGTCGCGCTGCAGGTGCGCGCGGGCCTGCTGAATTCGGCGACGCGTTTCCAGATGCCCACGCTGCCGGGAGGCGGCACGGCGCCGCCGGTCACCGCGCCGGTGGCGACCGATCAGCAGGGCGGCGGCGGCTTCACCGACGATCCCGGCATGACGGGCGGCGACCGCGGGCCCGCGCCGCTGATGATGACGGGGGTCGACAGCCTGCTCGACGTCGACGGCGTGACGCCCGAGATGGTCGCGCGGCTGCGCCCGTTCGTCACCGTGCTGCCGACCACGACGCCCGTGAACATGAACACCGCGCCGGCCGAGGTGATCGCGGCGCTGATCCCGGGGATGAGCGTGTCGTCCGCGCAGGCGCTCGTGTCGCGCCGCGAGACCGTGTTTTTCCGCAACGTCGCCGATGTGCAGCTCGCGCTGCGCGGCGCCGGTGCGCCGCCGAACGTGACGCTCGACTCGAGTCTCGTCGACGTCAATTCGAGCTATTTCATCGTGCATGGCCGGATCCAGCACGAACGCGCGGAGGTCGATCGCACCTCGCTCGTGTATCGTGATCCGACCACGCATTCGACACGGGTCGTGCGCATTCGCGACCAGCTATAACGACGCCATTCGGGAGAGGAGCTCTTGTGAGCACGTTGATTGTTTCTTTGCCGCCGCGCGAGCCTGCCGTGCCGTTGCAGGAATGGCAGTGGCCCGAGCTGCCGTTCACGCTCGTCGACAAGGCCGGCCACGTGCAGCGCGCGGGCCGCGCCGCGCTGGCGCTGCTGCCGCGCGCGAATGCGACGGTGCTGATCGTCGCCGCGCGCGACGTGCTGCTGCTGGCCGCGACCGTGCCGCCGCTCAAGGGTCCGAAGCTGCGCCAGGCGCTGCCCAACATCGTCGAGGATCAGCTGATCCAGGATCCGCTCGGCTGTCACATCGCGCTCGATCCGGATGCGCTGCCCGACGGGCGCCGCGTGCTGGCCGTCGTCGATCGCGCGTGGTTCCGCACGATCTGCGAAGCGTTCACGGCGGCCGGCCACCGGCACCTGAGCGCGGTGCCCGCGACACGCTGCCTGCCGGCGCCGCACGCACCGGCCGCGCCGGCCGACGGCGAGGTCGATGTCGTGGCGGTTGCCGCGGACGCCGTCGACACGCCGCCGGCCCGCCCGGCGACGGTGGCCGCGGTGCTCGGCCTCGCGGCGCCGGTCGAACCGGTGCTCGTCGAGGCCGGCGCGCTGCCGGCCGCGGCCGGTGCGCCGCGCCTCGAACTCGCGGTCGCGCGCGGTGCGCTCGGCGAAGGCTTCGCGGCGCCCGCGTCGCGCGCGGCCGGCACGCTGGCCGCGCTCGCGGGCGGCGGCGACGTCGAACTGTACGAACTCGGCGAGCCGGGCGCGGAGCCGCGGCTCGCGTCGGTCGGCCGCGCCGACGGCCCGCTGCTGCCGGGTGCCGCGCCGCTGTCGTTCGACGCGTTCGCGCGGCGCGCGCTGACCGAGAAGTTCGACCTGTGCCAGTTCGAATTCGAATCGCAGCCGTGGCGCTTCGACCGCGCGACGGTGAAGCGCCTGCGCGTGCCGCTCGCACTCGCCGCGGCGACGCTCGGCGTGGCGGTGATCGGGATGAACCTGCACTGGTGGAAGCTGTCGCGCGAGCGCGATGCGCTGTCGGCACAGATCACCGAAACGCTGCTGTCCGCATTCCCGAAGACGACGACGGTGCTCGATCCGCCCGCGCAGATGCAGCGCCAGCTCGACCAGTTGCGCGTGGCGGCCGGCGAGCTGTCGCCGAACGATTTCCTCGCGCTGTCGAGCGGGCTGTCGCGATCGATGGGTGCGCTGCCGCTGAACGGCATCGCGTCGCTCGACTATCACGACCGGCGGCTCGACGTCGGCTTCAAGCCGGAGATCAAGGTCGATCCCGATTTCACGCAGCGCCTCGCGCGGAACGGACTGTCCGGCGAAGTCGACAGCAACACGGGCAAATGGACGATCCGGAGCCGCTCATGAAGACGGAACAACTGAACCAGACGCTGGCCCAGTTCTGGGGCGAGCGCTCGCCGCGCGAAAAAATGCTGCTCGGCTGGGGCGGCGCCGTGCTGGCGGTCGCGATCGCGTATTCGGTGCTGTGGTCGCCCGCGCAGGAAGGCCGCGCGCGGGTCCAGCGCGAGCTGCCGACGATGCGCCGCGAGCTCGCGCAGATGACCGCGCAGGCGAACGAGGCGAAGTCGCTGGCGGCCGCCGCGCAAGGCGTGGCGCCGACCGGCCTCGCGCTGAAGGATGCGCTGACCGCGTCGCTGTCCGATCACGGGATGCAGGGTGCGCAGGTGCAGATCGTCGGCAACGGCGTGCAGATCCAGATGAAGAACGTGTCGTTCCCGGCGTGGACGCAGTGGCTCGACGATGCGCGCCGGCAGTTCAAGGTGCAGGTCGGCGAGGCGCATGCCACTGCACTGAAGGACGACGGCCAGGTCGACCTGACGGCCGTGATGCAACCGTCTACGCAGAAATGACGCAGTGGATGACGCAAGTGGCGGTCGGCCGATGAGGCCGGGGATGAAGCGGCTCGCCACCGCATTGCCGTGGGTACTGGCGGGCGGACTGGCGACGGCGGTGACGCTCGTCGCGCTCGCGCCGGCCGCGTGGATCGCGCCGCAGTTCGCGCGCGCGACCGGCGGGCACGTGAATCTCGTCGATCCGGACGGGTCGCTGTGGCACGGTTCGGGCACGCTGATGCTCGCGCCGGGGGCCGACCAGAGCGCGGCGACGCTGCTGCCGGGCCGGGTCGAGTGGACCACGGGCTTCTGGCCGCTCCTGACCGGGCGCGTGCAGATGCGCATGCGGCAGACCGAGGCGATGCCGGATGCGGTTACGCTCGATGCGACGTGGCGCGGCGCGGTGTTGTCGGCGGGCACGATGGCCGTGCCGGCGTCGCTGCTCGCGGGGCTCGGCACGCCGTTCAACACGCTCGACCTGCAAGGCGACGTGCGGCTCGGCTGGAGCGACTGGCGCCTGATCGGCAACAACGCGTTCGGCCAGCTGACGGTGACGATCGACTCGATGAGTTCGCGCATCTCGCGCGTGAAGCCGCTCGGTTCGTACCGCGCGGTGCTGCAGGCGAAGGGGGCCGGCGCCGATCTCGACCTGTCGACGACGCAGGGCCCGCTGTTTCTCGACGGCCACGGCAACTTCGGGCCCGGCCAGGGATCGTTCCGCGGCACCGCGCATTCGGCGCCCGAGCAGCAGGCGAACCTCGCCGGGCTCCTGAACCTGCTCGGCCACCCGATCGGGAACAACGAGGTTTCGCTGATCTTCGGCGACGCGCAGCGCTGACGCGCGCGTCGCCCTTTCCTTCCTACTTCTGCGCGAGCGGCGCGGTGGCCGCCGGCGCGGCCGCACCGGACGCCGGCACGGGTGCGGGCGCGGCCATGTCGCCGTTCTCGCGCGCCATCTCCGCGACGTTCCACCCGCCGCCGAGCGCCTTCACGAGCCCGACCGACGACACCATCCGCTGCCCGGCGATCGTCGCGAGCTTCTGCTGCGCGGTGAACGCGGTGGTCTGCGCGGTCAGCACGTTCAGGTAGGCGACCGTGCCGGCCTTGTACTGGTTCGTGACGATCGCGAGCGCGTGCTCGGCGCTGTCGACGGCCTGCCGCTGCACGTCGATTTCCTGCGCGAGGATGCGTTGCGACGCGAGGTTGTCCTCGACGTCCTGGAATGCGGTGAGCACCGCGAGGCGGTATGCGGCGACGTCCTGGTCGTAGGTCGCACGCGCGGCGTCGGTCTGCGCGGCGCGCAGCCCTGCGTCGAACAGCGTGGCCGCGAGCTGCGGGCCGACCGTCCAGAAGCGGGCCGGCAGCGCGAACAGCTGCGACCACACCGAGCTCTGGACGCCGCCGGTGGCCGACAGCGTGAGGGTCGGGAAGAACGCCGAGATCGCGACGCCGATCTGCTCGTTCGCGGCCGCCGCACGGCGCTCGGCCGCCGCGATGTCGGGCCGGCGCTCGAGGATCGCGGACGGCACGTCGACCGGCGTGATCGGCGGCTCGGCCGCGAGCGGATTCGGCGGCAGCGAGAAGGTCGACGCCGGTTCGCCGATCAGCGTCGCGATCGCATGCTCGTACTGCGCGCGTGCGACGCCATTGTCGATCGACGCCGCCTGCGCGCTCTGCAGTTGCGTCTGCGCCTGGATCACGTCCGCGCGCGCGGCGACGCCCTGCGCGTACTGGTTCTGCGTGAGCGTCAGCGACCGCTGGTACGACTTCACGGTGTCGTCGAGCAGCTTCTGCAGCGCATCGGACGTGCGCAGCTGGTAATAGGTTTGCGCGAGCAGCGCCTGCTGCGACAGCCGCGCGTTCGCGAGATCGGCCGCGGCGGCCGCTTCGCCGGCGCGCTGCGCGCTGACGGTACGGCTCACCTTGCCCCACAGGTCGGGTTCCCAGCTCGCGTCGAGGCCGACGCTGTAGCTGTTGTTGATCGAACCGGACGAACCGCTGCCGAAACCCGACGACGAACCCGACGATATCGACGTGCGCGGCGTGCGGGCGCGCGAGCCCGACGCGGTCAGCCCGACGGTCGGGAAATACGCGGCACGCGCCTCGGTGACGAGCGCGCGCGCCTGCCGGTAAGCGGCCGCCGATTGCGCGATGGTCTGGTTCGATGCGTTGAGCTTGCCGATCAGCGCATCGAGCTGCGGATCGTTGTAGACCGTCCACCACGGGCCGCGATCGGTGCGGTCGGCGGGTTGCGCGACCTTCCAGCCGGCCGGCGCTTCCTTGTATGCGGCGGGGATCGACGTGTCGGGCCGGTGATAGTCGGGCCCGACGGCGCAGCCGGCGAGCAGCACGGCCGTCGCGACGGCGACGGCGGCGCTCAGCGGGCGAAGGGCGCGCGGGAGGGAGGCGTACGGCATGGTGATATTCCTGTCTGGGCGCGACGTCCGGCGAGCGGCGTCGCGCGATGCGGTCGTCGTGCCGCTGGCGGACAAATGGTAACTGACGGCGGGATAGCTGCGCAGCCCAAAGGGTACGGTGCGCGGCGACAGGAATGTGTTACCGGCGCGAGCGGCCGGTTTACCGGCCATTACGGCTCGCTGGCCGGAAGACGGGCGGGCGATGCCGGCCGTGCGGAGCGCGGCCGGGGTTCGGACGAAACAGTCAGGAAGGCAGGCGGAAGGCGCGCGCCGTCAGTGGCAGCGCGCGGGCAGCGGGAGCGGTTCGGCGGCGGGCCGCCATGTCGACGGCTCCGTCGCGGCCGGCTGGCCCGTGCGGCGCGCACCGTCTTTCGCGTTGCGCTGCCGGCGATGATCGAACCATGCCACCCCGAGCGCCGCGAGCGAGCCGCCCGGCACCACCAGCATCGTCACGTACAGCGCGATCTTCCAGCCGCGGTGCGGCCCGGAAAACACATGGTGAGCGGTATCGGTCAGGTTGCGGCGCAGCGCGCCGGCGGCATTTTTCAGGAACAGCATCGCGAACATCCTCGGGTGCCCGGCAGCGCGGGCGAATCGGTCAGAACATAGTCTCCGGCAGTGCAACATGCACGTCGTAACTGGTAGTCTCGAATAATATTGACTAAGCAATCAATTTTCAAGATACTGGGCGCGTCCAAATCCGAAACGCACTATTGCTGCGCGCGCAATCGCATGACCGGCGGCCTCTACGATCCCGAGAACATCACGCTGGAAACGAGCCTCGGCTATTACCTGTCGAAGGCGAAGCAGGCGCTCGTCGAGCGGATGGATCGCGCGCTCGAGCCGCTCGACCTCACCGCGCAGCAGATCGGCGTGATCCTGCTGCTGGCGCGCGGTTATGCGCGTACACCGTTCGAGCTGTCCCGCAAGATGTCGTACGACAGCGGCTCGATGACCCGAATGCTCGACCGGCTCGAACGCAAGGGGCTGATTGCCCGTTCGCGCAGCGAGCAGGACCGCCGGATGATCGAGCTGACGCTGACCGAACGCGGCGCCGAAGCCGCCCGTGCGCTGCCGTCGCTGATCGCGACCGCGCTCAACGCGCAGCTCGACGGTTTCTCGGCCGACGAGCTTGCGACGCTCACCGGCCTGCTGCAACGCTTCATCGCCAACGGGCCCGGCACGGCCGGCTGCCCGAAACCCGACGACGAAGCGGACTGCTGATGTGCGCGGAGGCCCCCATGTCTAGGTTAAGCGTTCGCTTATTTATCTGTCTGGGCAGAAGATGACAGGGCACGTGCTCCCCTTTTCCCTTTATCCGTTCCACCCGGCCGGGCTGCGCTGCGGCGCACACCCGTGCGTTGTGCCGGCGCGTCGCGCGCGCCGCGTCTAGGAGATTTCGATGTCCGCCACCACGGCATCCGCCGCCTCCCCCGCCGCCGAACCCGCGCCGCTGTCCGGCGGCGCACTCGCGCTACTCACCGTCGGGCTGGCGCTCGGCACCTTCATGGAAGTGCTCGACACGTCGATCGCGAACGTCGCGGTGCCGACCATCTCGGGCAGCCTCGGCGTCGCGACGAGCGAAGGCACCTGGGTGATCTCGTCGTACTCGGTCGCGTCCGCGATCGCGGTGCCGCTTACCGGCTGGCTCGCGCGGCGCGTCGGCGAGGTGCGGCTGTTCACGCTGTCGGTGCTCGCGTTCACGATCGCGTCGGCGCTGTGCGGCCTGGCGACCAACTTCGAGACGCTGATCGCGTTCCGGCTGCTGCAGGGCCTCGTGTCGGGGCCGATGGTGCCGCTGTCGCAGACGATCCTGATGCGCAGCTATCCGCCCGCGAAGCGCGGGCTCGCACTCGGGTTATGGGCGATGACGGTGATCGTCGCGCCGATCTTCGGCCCGCTGCTGGGCGGCTGGATCAGCGACAACTACACGTGGCCGTGGATCTTCTACATCAACCTGCCGATCGGCATCTTCTCGGCGACCTGCGCGTATTTCCTGCTGCGCGGCCGCGAGACGAAGACGACGAAGCAGCGGATCGACGCGATCGGCCTCGCGCTGCTCGTGATCGGCGTGTCGTGCCTGCAGATGATGCTCGACCTCGGCAAGGACCGCGACTGGTTCAACTCGACGTTCATCGTCGCACTCGCGCTGATCGCGGTCGTGTCGCTCGCGTTCATGCTCGTGTGGGAGGCGACCGAGAAGGAGCCGGTGGTCGACCTGTCGCTCTTCAAGGACCGCAACTTCGCGCTCGGCGCGCTGATCATCTCGTTCGGCTTCATGGCGTTCTTCGGCTCGGTCGTGATCTTCCCGCTGTGGCTGCAGACGGTGATGGGCTACACGGCGGGCAAGGCCGGCCTCGCGACCGCGCCGGTCGGGCTGCTCGCGCTCGTGCTGTCGCCGCTGATCGGCCGCAACATGCACCGGCTCGACCTGCGGATGGTCGCGAGCTTCGCGTTCATCGTGTTCGCCGGCGTGTCGATCTGGAACTCGACGTTTACGCTCGACGTGCCGTTCAACCATGTGATCCTGCCGCGTCTCGTGCAGGGGATCGGCGTGGCGTGCTTCTTCGTGCCGATGACGACGATCACGCTGTCGAGCATCTCCGACGAGCGGCTCGCGAGCGCGTCGGGGCTGTCGAACTTCCTGCGCACGCTGTCGGGCGCGATCGGCACCGCGGCCAGCTCGACGTTCTGGGAGAACGACGCGATCTACCACCACGCGCGGCTGTCGGAATCGGTGAGCGTGTATGCGCAGAGCACGACCGACTACCAGGGCGCGCTGTCGCAGCTCGGCATCGTCGGCCAGACGGCCAACGCGCAGCTCAACCAGCTCGTCACGCAGCAGGGCTTCATGATGGCGACCAACGACTTCTTCCTGCTGTCGGCCTTCATGTTCGGCGCGCTCGCGGCGCTCGTGTGGATCACGAAGCCGAGGAAGGGGGCGGGGCCGGCGATGGGGCATTGAAATCGGTGGGGCTGTCGGCGGAGGGGCTGGCCTTGCTTGATTTGCTTGATTGAACTAAGCTAAAGAAATATTTGAACTTAGTTCAATTGGGGAATGCGATGCACACCTACAACATGCATGACGCGAAGACGAACCTGTCGCGTTTGATCGACGAAGCCGTTCATGCCGGCGAACCGTTCGTGATCGCGAAAGCGGGCAAGCCGCTCGTCAAGGTGGTCCCGATCGATACGCCGGATCCCGTCCGGCCGAGCCGGATCGGCTTCATGAAGGGGCAGATCCGTGTTCCGGACGATTTCGACACGATGGGGAGCGACGAAATCGGCAAGCTGTTCGAGGGTGACGCATGAAGTTGCTGCTCGATACACACCTGCTTCTTTGGGCGGCAGCCGGTGCGGCCGAACTGCCCGCCCGCGCCGGTGCGCTCATCGAGGATCCCGCCTGTACACCGCTTTTCAGCGTCGCGAGCCTCTGGGAGATCGTCATCAAGCGTGGCCTGGATCGCGACGATTTCCAGGTGGACCCAAACGTGCTCCGTCGCAATCTCCTCGATGTCGGCTACGTGGAATTGCCGATCACGAGCGCACACGCACTTGCAGTCGAAC
Organism: Burkholderia sp. 572; assembly: GCF_040545135.1. Lineage (NCBI taxonomy): Bacteria > Pseudomonadati > Pseudomonadota > Betaproteobacteria > Burkholderiales > Burkholderiaceae > Burkholderia > Burkholderia sp. 572. Next base: position 230,224 of record NZ_JBEPLH010000013.1, read on the forward strand.
AACTGCCGTCGATCCATCGAGATCCGTTTGACCGTCTCCTGGTCGCGCAGGCGATCTCGGAAGGCATTACGCTGCTTACGCACGACCATACTGTCGCCCGCTATCCGGGCCCGATCAGGCACGTCTGAGTGCGCCGGGCATCGCCCGGCCGTCACGCCCTCGCCCGCAACCCGCCGAACGCCAGATCGTCGCCGGGCGCGATGGGCAGCGTCGCCCGCGCGACGTCGAGCCACGCGCGCGCCGCGTGCGACAGATACCCCTTCTTCAGCCAGCCGAGCGCGATCGCCCACGTGATTTCCGGCTCGACGATCGGCCGGCACGTGAACTGGCCCGCGTCGAGCCGCCGGCAGTACGGCTCGGGCAGCAGCGCGATGCCGACCCCCGCATGCACGAGCGCGGCCATGAAATCCCAGTGGCCGCTGCGGCTCACGATCGACGGCGTGAAGCCGGCCTGCCGGCACGCGTCCAGCACCGCGTCGTGCAGCGCGAGGCTTTCCGCGTAGAACACGAACGACTCGCGCGCGAGATCCGCGAGCGGCACGGCCGCGTGATCCTCCCAGCGCGACTCGCGCGGTGCGACGAGCCACAACGGCGCACGCACCATCGGCAGCCGTTCGAAGGTGCCGGGATCCACCGGCTCCAGCAGCCCGCCGAGTTCCAGTTCACCCGACGTCAGCGCGGCCTCGATCATCCGCGCGCCCTGCTCGAACAGCTTCAGCTCGATGTTCGGGTAGCGCTGCTTGTACGCGGCGATGATCGGTGTGAACAGCGAGCCGCCGAGCGGCGGGATGCCGATCGTCAGCTCGCCGCGCCCGAGCGTGCCGAGATCGTTCAGCTCCGACTGCAGCTGCGCCTGCGCGGCGAGCACGTCCTGGCCGCGCTGGAACACGATCCGCCCCGCGTCGGTCAGCACCATCTGTCGACCGTCCCGCAGCAGCAGCGGCGAACCGATCTCGTCCTCCAGCGCCTTCACCATCTTGCTGATGGTCGGCTGGGTCACGAACAGCCTGTCGGCGGCCGCCGTGAAGCTCTGCTGGCGAACCACCTCGACGAAGTACCGCAGTGCGCGCAATTCCATCGATCACTCCCCAGATTGGTGCAACAAACTCAATCAGAATTCCGAATTGGAATGATAAGGATAGAGACAAGTCATTTTATTTATGGTTAGGGGAAACCCTATACTCCTCCCATCGACGCAATATCTGTATGGAGCCTGCCATGACCAAGACGACCGCTACCGCCGCCGCCCGCCCCGCCGCTTCGGGCAGCATCGCGCACACGGGCCGGATCGTGCTGCAGGCCGCCGCGCTCGGCGTGCTGTGGATGGCGGTCGACTGGGCCGTGCGCAGGATCGGGCTGCCGATTCCGTCCGGCGTGATCGGCCTCGCGGTGCTCCTCGTGCTGCTGTTCTCGGGCCGCGTCGCGCCCGCGTGGGTCAAGGACGGCGCGAACTGGCTGCTGTCCGACATGCTGCTGTTCTTCGTGCCGGCCGCCGTCGCGGCCGTGCAGTACGGCGGGTTGTTCCGCGAGGACGGCTGGCGCATCGCGCTGGTGATGCTCGCCGGCACCGCTTTCGTGATGGTCGCGGTGGCCGTCGCGGTCGACCTCGCCGCGAAGCTCGAGCGCCGGCTCGCCGCGCAGCGCGTGTTCGCCGAACGCCGCCGCGCGCGCCTCGCCACCGTGTCCGTCCACTGAGCCGGAGCCTGCCATGTTGCCGCTGCTGTCGAGCCTGTCCGCCGACCAGGTGAATACCGCGATCTCCGTCGGCTGCTTCGTGCTGACGGTCGCGCTGTATTTCGCGTCGAAGCGGCTCTACGCGTACAGGAAGACGCTGCTGTTCTCGCCGCTCGTGTTCGTGCCTGGCGTGCTGGTGCTGCTCGTGCTGCTGACCGGCATCCCGTATTCGGTCTACTTCCGCGACACGCGCTGGCTGATGTGGCTGCTCGGCCCGGCGACGATCGCGTTCGCGGTGCCGATCTACGACTATCGCGACCTGATCCGCCGCCACTGGCTGTCGCTGTCGGTCGGCGTCGCGGTCGGGATCGGCGCGGGCGTGTGCGGCTCGCTGCTGCTCGCGAAGCTGCTGCACCTGTCGCCCGAGCTGCAGCGCTCGCTGATGACGCGCTCGGTCTCGACCCCGTTCGCGCTCGCCGTCTCCGACAAGATCCATGCGCCGAAGGACCTCACCGCCCTCTTCGTGATCGCGACCGGCATCTGCGGGATGCTGCTCGGCGAGATCGTGCTCGCGCTGGTGCCGATGCGCACGCGGCTCGCGCGCGGTGCGCTGTTCGGCGCGGCCGCCCACGGCGTGGGCACCGCGAAGGCGCGCGAGATCGGCAGCGAGGAAGGCGTCGTGTCGAGCCTCACGATGATGATCGCGGGCGTCGCGATGGTGCTGATCGCGCCGCTGCTGTCGCTGTTGCCGATCTGACGTTGTCCGGGCGGGCGCCACGGCTCGCCCGCCCCACCGCTCCTCGCCTTTCCCGCCTGACGGAGCGCCGGCCCGCCGCCTCCGGCGGGTTTCCCCCGCCGTTCCTGCCCTGCATCGAACCGCGCCGGCCGACAATCGGCTGAGATAGCCGCAAATCCCCCCTCTTTTCCGCCCATCAGGCTCGGCCCGGATGCCGAACAATGCATGCTACGAGACATCACGCACGCATCCACATGGCCTCCACGACCGCAAACCCGACCGCCGACAAGCCGGCTTCGTCCGGCAAGTTCAAGCGCATCGCGCTCATCGCCGTCATCGCGCTGGGCGCGGCGGCCGCCGCAGCCGGCGGCATGTACGTGTTCCTGAGCAAGGAAGGCGTCGGCCATGCGAGCGCGCCCGCCGAGCCGGCGCCGCTGGCCGCGCCGGTGTTCTTCCCGCTCGACCCGCTGACCGTGAACCTGCAGTCCGACGACGGCGCGCAGCACTACCTGCGCGTCGGCCTGTCGCTGAAGCTCACCGACCCGAAGGCGCAGGAGCAGCTGACCGCGCGGATGCCCGAGATCCGCAGCCGGATCCTGCTCGCGCTGTCGAACAAGCATCCCGAGGATCTGGCGACGCCGGACGGCAAACGTTCGCTCGCGAAGGAACTGCGGGAACTGATCGAGCAGCCGACGCAGCCGGGCAACCAGCGCGCGAAGGTCGACGACGTGCTGTTCACCGAATTCGTCGTCCAGTAACGCGGCCGCGAAAGGAGCGCGTATGGGCCACCAGGAGTTCATGTCCCAGGAGGAGGTCGATGCCCTCCTCAAGGGCGTCACGGGCGAAACCGATGCAGTCGACGAGCAGCGCGACACGTCGGGCGTCCGCCCCTACAACATCGCGACGCAGGAGCGGATCGTCCGCGGCCGGATGCCCGGCCTCGAGATCATCAACGACCGCTTCGCGCGCCTGTTGCGGATCGGCATCTTCAACTTCATGCGGCGCACGGCGGAAATCTCCGTCAGCCAGGTGAAGGTGCAGAAGTACAGCGAGTTCACCCGCAACCTGCCGATCCCGACGAACCTGAACCTCGTGCACGTGAAGCCGCTGCGCGGCACGTCGCTGTTCGTGTTCGACCCGAACCTCGTGTTCTTCGTCGTCGACAACCTGTTCGGCGGCGACGGGCGCTTCCACACGCGCGTCGAGGGCCGCGATTTCACGGCCACCGAGCAGCGGATCATCGGCAAGCTGCTGAACCTCGTGTTCGAGCACTACACGACCGCGTGGAAGAGCGTGCGGCCGCTGCAGTTCGAATTCGTGCGCTCGGAGATGCACACGCAGTTCGCGAACGTCGCGACGCCGAACGAGATCGTGATCGTCACGCAGTTCTCGATCGAGTTCGGGCCGACGGGCGGCACGCTGCACATCTGCATGCCGTACTCGATGGTCGAGCCGATCCGCGACGTGCTCGCATCGCCGATCCAGGGCGAGGCGCTCGAAGTCGACCGCCGCTGGGTGCGCGTGCTGTCGCAGCAGGTGCAGGCCGCCGAGGTCGAGCTGACCGCGAATCTCGCCGAGATCTCGTCGACCTTCGAGAAGATCCTGAACCTGCGCGCGGGCGACGTGCTGCCGCTGGAGATCGAGGACACGATCACCGCGAAGGTCGACGGCGTGCCGGTGATGGAATGCGGCTACGGAATTTTCAATGGTCAATATGCGTTGCGCGTGCAGAAGATGATCAGCGCGGGCGACTCGATGAAGGAAGGTGGATATGAGTGAGCTGAACCAGACGCCCGAGGACGACGCGCAAGCGATGGCCGACGCGGCCCTCGCGGCCTCGGCCGCCGCCGCGCAGGCGGCGCCGGCCGCAGCGGAGGAAGATCCGGGCATGGACGACTGGGCCGCCGCGCTCGCCGAGCAGAACCAGCAGCCGGTGCAGCCGGGCGCGACGGGCGCCGGCGTGTTCCAGCCGCTGTCGAAGGCCGCGGCCAGCTCGACGCACAACGACATCGAGATGATCCTCGACATCCCGGTCAAGATGACCGTGGAGCTCGGCCGCACGAAGATCGCGATCCGCAACCTGCTGCAGCTCGCGCAGGGTTCGGTCGTCGAGCTGGACGGCATGGCCGGCGAGCCGATGGACGTGCTCGTGAACGGCTGCCTGATCGCGCAGGGCGAGGTGGTGGTCGTCAACGACAAGTTCGGCATCCGCCTGACCGACATCATCACGCCGGCCGAACGCATCCGGAAGCTGAATCGATGAACGTGGCGAAGCCCGGCCGCCGTGCGCGCGTCGCGAGCGCGGTGGCGGCTGTCGCGGCCATCGCGGCGTCGCTCGCGTGCGCACCGGCCGGTGCCGCCGACATGAACGCGGTGAACAACGCCGGGGCGATCGCGTCGAGCGTGACCGTCGGTTCGGCCGCGCCGTCGCTGGGCATCGGCGCGGTGCTGCAGACCCTCGTCGGGCTCGCGGTCGTGATCGGTCTCGTGTTCGCGTGCGCGTGGCTCGCGCGCCGCTTCGGCTTCCAGCACGTGCGCCGCGGCGGCCCGCTGAAGGTCGTGTCGAGCGTCGCGGTGGGCGCCAAGGAAAGCGCGACGATCGTCGAGATCGGCGACACCTGGCTCGTGCTCGGCGTCGCGCCGGGCAACGTGCGACTGCTGCATGCGCTGCCGGCCGGTTCGGCGGCGGCCGGCGCGACGACCGCCTCGACCGGTGCACCTTCCGGCACCGCACCGTCCGAAGGCGGCCTGCCCGGCACGTTCGGCTCGCGGTTTCGCGACGCGCTCGCGGGCGAAGCCGCGAAGCGCCTCGGTCGCGGCAAGGACCGCTGACATGGCGCCGCGCCCTCTTTCCGACCCCGCATTTCGATGAAACACGCATTCCTGCATCGCGCGGCGCGCTTCGCGCCCGTGCTGATCCTCTGCCTCGCCCCCGCGCTCGCGTGCGCGCAGGCGAACGGCCTGCCCGCGTTCAACGCGAGCCCGGGCCCGCACGGCGGCACCACCTATTCGCTGAGCGTGCAGACGATGCTGCTGCTCACGATGCTGTCGTTCCTGCCGGCGATGCTGCTGATGATGACGAGCTTCACGCGCATCATCATCGTGCTGTCGCTGCTGCGCCAGGCGCTCGGCACCGCGACGACGCCGCCGAACCAGGTGCTCGTCGGCCTCGCGATGTTCCTCACCTTCTTCGTGATGTCGCCGGTGCTCGACCGGGCCTACAACGACGGCTACAAGCCGTTTTCCGACGGCTCGATGCCGATGGAGCAGGCCGTGCAGCGCGGCGTCGCGCCGTTCAAGACCTTCATGCTGAAGCAGACCCGCGAGACCGATCTCGCGCTGTTCGCGAAGATCTCGAAGGCCGCGCCGATGCAGGGCCCGGAAGACGTTCCGCTGTCGCTGCTGGTGCCCGCGTTCGTCACGAGCGAGCTGAAGACCGGCTTCCAGATCGGCTTCACGGTCTTCATCCCGTTCCTGATCATCGACATGGTCGTCGCGAGCGTGCTGATGTCGATGGGGATGATGATGGTGTCGCCGTCCACCGTGTCGCTGCCGTTCAAGCTGATGCTGTTCGTGCTGGTCGACGGCTGGCAGCTGCTGATCGGCTCGCTCGCGCAGAGCTTCACGTAAGCCGCGGAGGAAACGCACGATGACGCCCGAACAGGTGATGACCCTCGCGCACCAGGCCATGATGGTCGGCCTGCTGCTCTCCGCCCCGCTGCTGCTGGTCGCGCTCGCGGTCGGCCTCGTCGTGAGCCTGTTCCAGGCCGCGACGCAGATCAACGAAGCGACGCTGTCGTTCATCCCGAAGCTGCTCGCGGTCGCCGCGACGCTCGTGATCGCCGGCCCGTGGATGATGACGACGATGCTCGACTACCTGCGGCAGACGCTGCTGCACGTCGCGACGCTCGGCGTCGGCTGAGCCGCGCGCGCACGATCCGGCGGCGATGTTCTCGGTTACCTACGCGCAGCTCAACGGCTGGCTCACGGCGTTTCTGTGGCCGTTCGTGCGGATGCTTGCGCTCGTCGCGACCGCGCCCGTCGTGGGCCACGCATCGGTGCCCGCGCGCGTGAAGATCGGCCTGGCCGCGTTCATGGCGCTGGTCGTCGCGCCGACGCTCGGCGCGATGCCGGACGTCACCGTGTTTTCCGCGCAGGGCATCTGGATCCTCGTCACGCAGTTCCTGATCGGCGCCGCGATGGGCTTCACGATGCAGATCGTGTTCGCGGCCGTCGAGGCGGCCGGCGACTTCATCGGGTTGTCGATGGGGCTCGGCTTCGCCACCTTCTTCGATCCGCACACGAGCGGCGCGACGCCCGTGATGGGCCGCTTCCTGAACGCGGTCGCGATGCTCGCGTTCCTCGCGGTGGACGGCCACCTGCAGGTGTTCGCCGCGCTCACCGCGTCGTTCCAGTCGCTGCCGGTGTCGGCCGACCTGCTGCACGCGCCCGGCTGGCGCACGCTCGCCGCGTTCGGCACGACGGTATTCGAGATGGGGCTGCTGCTCTCGCTGCCGGTGGTCGCGGCGCTCCTGATCACGAACCTCGCGCTCGGCATCCTGAACCGCGCGGCACCGCAGATCGGCGTGTTCCAGATCGGCTTTCCCGTCACGATGCTCGTCGGGCTGTTGCTCGTGCAGCTGATGGTGCCGAACCTCGTGCCGTTCGTGTCGCACCTGTTCGACATGGGGCTCGATGCGATGGGAAGGGTGTTGACCGGCTGGCGCTGAGCGCATCCCGCCCCCGTCGGCCGCCTGTTCCGGCCCCCCGTTGCTGGAAAACCCCTAAAGGTTCCACTGTCCCGCGAAAGGTTGCGGAAGGTTTCACGTCCCTATACTCGTCGCAACGATGCAGCAAGCATCGCGCCTGACGAATACAACGAACGGAGACAACCCGATGCGACCCATCCTGCGCACCCTCGCCGTGGCAGCCAGCCTGAGCTGCGCGCTTGCCGCTCACCCCGCCTTCGCCGACGACGGCGGCAAGATCACGATCATGGTCGGCGGGATCGCGAAGCTCATCTACTTGCCCGCGCGGCTCACGCAGGAACTCGGCTACTTCAAGGACGAAGGGCTCGACGTCGAGCTGCTGTCGCAGCCGGCTGGCGTCGACGCGGAAAACGAGCTGCTCGCGGGCGCCGTGCAGGGCGTCGTCGGCTTCTACGACCACACGATCGACCTGCAGAGCAAGGGCAAGGACGTGAAGGCGATCGCCGTGTTCGGCCAGGTGCCGGGCGAAGTCGAGATGGTGTCGACCAAGGCCGCGCCGACCTTCAAGTCGATGGCCGATTCGAAGGGCAAGACGCTCGGCGTGACGGGCCTCGGCTCGTCGACCAGCTTCCTCACGCAATATCTCGCGCTGCAGCACGGCGTGCCGTCGACGCAGTACACGATGCTGCCGGTCGGCGCCGACGCGAGCTTCATCGCCGCGATCAAGCAGGGCCGCATCGACGCCGGCATGACGACCGAACCGACGGTATCCGCGCTCGAGAAGATGGGCGACGCGAAGGTGCTGGTCGACCTGCGCACGCTGGAAGGCACGCGCGCGGCGCTCGGCGGCACCTATCCGGCCGCGAGCCTGTACGTGCAGTCGGCCTGGGCCGATTCGCACAAGGCGCAGGCGACCAGACTGGCGCATGCGTTCGCGAAGACGATGCAGTTCATCCACACGCACAGCGCCGAGGAAATCGCCGCGAAGATGCCGGCCGACTATCAGAAGGACAAGGGGCTGTACGTGAGCGCGCTGAAGGCGTCGCTGCCGATGTACACCGCCGACGGCAAGATGCCGGCCGACGGCCCGGCCACCGTGCTGAAGGTGTTGTCGGCGTTCAACCCGTCGGTGAAGGGCAAGCATATCGACCTGGCGCGCACCTACACGAACGATTTCGTGAACGCGAAGTGATCGATCCCGAAAGCGGCGCGGGCGGCGGCGATCCCGCCGCCTTGCGTGCCCCGTTCCGGCCCGGTTGACCGGCCCGGCGTCGCCACGATGCGGCGCCCTCCTCACCCGCAGGACGAATGCGATGAACCAGGCAGTCTCCCCGAGCACACCGGCGATCGAGTTTCGCAACGTGTCGTGCCGCTTCATTTCGCCGGAAGGCAAGGCCACCGTCGCGCTGCGCGACTTCAGCATGAGCGTCGCGCGCGGCGAGTTCATCGCGATCGTCGGGCCGACCGGGTGCGGCAAGTCGACGACGCTGAACCTGATCACCGGGCTGCTCAAGCCCGCGTCGGGCGAAGTGCGCGTGATGGGCCGCCCGGTCGACGGGATCGATCCGCGCATCGGCTTCGTGTTCCAGGCCGACGCGGTGTTCCCGTGGCGCAACGTGATCGACAACGTCGCGGCGGGCCCGCTGTTTCGCGGCCGCTCGAAGGACGTCGCGTATGCACAGGCCGAGGAATGGATCCGCAAGGTCGGCCTCGACAAGTTCACGAAGCACTACCCGCACCAGCTCTCCGGCGGGATGAGGAAGCGCGTCGCGCTCGCGCAGACCTTCATCAACCAGCCGGAAATCCTGCTGATGGACGAGCCGTTCTCCGCGCTCGACATGCAGACGCGCACGCTGATGCAGGACGAGCTGCTGCAGCTCTGGTCCGCGAACAAGGGCTCGGTCGTGTTCGTCACGCACGATCTCGAGGAGGCGATCGCGCTCGCCGACCGCGTGTTCGTGCTGACCGCGCGCCCCGCGACGCTCAAGCGCGTGTACGAGATCGACCTGCCGCGCCCGCGCGTCACGTCGGAAATCCGCTACGACACGCGCTTCATCGAAATTTCCAAGGACATCTGGCACGACCTGCGCGAAGAAGTGCAGATCGGCTGACGCATACGCCGCACGGCAAGGACAGCAAGGACAGCAAGGACAGGAGCATGACCGACATGACGCTTCCCCCCACCGCCATCCCGGCGAAGTCGCTCGACGACGAGTCGCGCGCCGCGCAAACCCGGCTGCGCCGCCGCCGGCAACTGATCATCGGCCTGCGGATCGCGGTGCTCGTCGTCGTGCTCGGCGGCTGGGAACTCGCCGCGCGGCTCAAGTGGATCGACCCGTTCTTCTTCTCGCAGCCGACGCTGATCTTCGCGCAGATCCAGGACTGGTTCGTCAACGGCACGTCGCAAGGGCCGCTGCTCACGCAGGTGTGGGTGACGCTCGAGGAAACCACGATCGGCTTCCTGATCGGCTCGGTGGCCGGCGTGATCTGCGGGATCGTGCTCGGCCGCAACAAGCTGATGGCCGATGTGTTCGGCCTGTACATCCAGATCGCGAACTCGATTCCGCGCGTCGTGCTCGGCTCGATCTTCGTGATCGCGCTCGGCCTCGGGATGGCGTCGAAGATCGCGCTGGCCGTCGTGATGGTGTTCTTCGTCGTGTTCGGCAACGCGTTCCAGGGCGTGCGCGAAGCCGACCGCTACCTGATCGCGAACGCGCAGATCCTCGGCGCGTCGCGCCGGCAGATCACCACGTCGGTCGTGATCCCGTCCGCGCTCTCGTGGATTCTCGCGAGCCTGCACGTGAGCTTCGGTTTCGCGCTGGTCGGCGCGGTCGTCGGCGAATTCCTGGGTTCCAAGCAGGGCATCGGTTTGCTAATCTCCACCGCCCAGGGCGCGTTCAACGCGAGCGGCGTGTTCGCGGCGATGATCGTGCTGGCCGTGGTCGCGCTGGCCGCCGACTACCTGCTGACCTGGCTCGAGAAGCGGCTGCTGAAGTGGCGGCCCGCGGCGTTCTGAACGCCGCCGGCGCACACCTGACATGACACTTCCGACCGCGCCGGCGCTCCCGGCGCGGTTCGGCATTCCGGAGAAGGAGCGCAACAGGATGGCGCACAGCCTGCGCGGGCGATTGCTGTGGTGGCTGCTGCTGCCGCTCGCGGTGTTCGTGCTGATCGCGGGCGCGATGTCGTACGACACCGCGCGGACCACGGCCGCGCTCGTGCAGGACAGCGCGCTCGTCGCATCCGCGCGCACGATCGGCGAGGACGTCGAATGGCGCAACGGGCTGCCGGTCGCCGACGTGCCGCCGGCCGCGCTGGAGATCTTCGAATCGCCGTCGCGCGATTCGGTGTTCTACAAGGTGATCGACGGGCACGACCGCCTGCTCGCGGGCACGCCGGCACTCGACGTGCCCGCGCGGCACGGCGTCGAGCCGACGCTGTACGACACGTCGCTCGACGGCGTGCCGCTGCGCGCGGTGGCCTACGATCGCCAGCTGTACGACGAAGGGCAGGTCGAGACGGTCACGGTGGTCGTCGCGAAGACGACGCGCTCGCATCGCGCGATGGTCGCCACGATCTGGCGGCCGCAGCTCGTGCGCCTGTCGCTGATGCTGATGCTCGCGATGGGGCTCGTGTACCTCGGCCTCACCTTCGAGATGCGCCCGCTGATGAAGCTGAAGGACGACGTGGCCGACCGCGGGCCGATGGAGCTGGAGCCGATCCGCCCCGAGCGGCTGCAGAACGAGCTGCGGCCGATCGTCGATGCGATCAACCAGTGCATCGCGCGCCTGAACATGCATACGGCCACGCAGCGCCGCTTCATCGCGGATGCCGCACACCAGTTGCGCACGCCGATCGCGGTGCTCGACACGCAGATCCAGTACGCGCAGCGGCGCGGGCACGACGATCCGGAGCTCGCGTCGGTGCTCGACAGCATGCAGCGCAGCAGCCGCAAGATGGCCGACGTGACCGACAAGCTGCTGCTGCTCGCGCATGCGGAGGCCACGCCGTCGACGCTGCTGACCCAGCGCGTCGATCTCGCGGCCGTGGTATCGAGCGTGCTCGAGGAAACGATCGTGCTCGCGCAGCGGCGCAATATCGATCTCGGCGCCGATCTCGGCGAGCGGCTCGACGTCGCGGGCAGCGACAGCCTGCTGACCGCGCTGGTGATGAACCTCGTCGACAACGCGGTGCGCTACACGCAGCCCGGCGGCTGCGTGACGGTGGCCGCACGCCGCGACGGCGACGCGATCGTGCTCGACGTGATCGACAACGGCCCCGGCATTCCAGCCGAGGCGCGGCCGCACGTGTTCAAGCGCTTCTACCGCGTGTCGGCCGACACCGAGGGCTCGGGCCTCGGGCTCGCGATCGTCCGCGAGATCGCGCAGGCGCACGGCGGCAGCGTGTCGCTTGCGCCGGGGCCCGGCAATCGCGGTATTGTCGTAACCGTACGGCTGCCCGCCTACGATTGAAGAGATGTCGTCATGAAACTCCTGCTGGTCGAAGACAACGCCGAACTCGCGCACTGGATCGTGAACCTGCTGCGCGGCGAGGATTTCGCGGTCGACAGCGTCGGCGACGGCGAACGCGCGGACACGGTGCTGAAGACCGAACGCTACGACGCGGTGCTGCTCGACATGCGGCTGCCCGGCATCAGCGGCAAGGAAGTGCTCGCGCGGCTGCGGCGGCGCAACGACAACGTGCCGGTTCTGATGCTGACCGCGCACGGCTCGGTCGACGACAAGGTCGACTGCTTCGGCGCGGGCGCCGACGATTACGTCGTGAAGCCATTCGAGTCGCGCGAGCTGGTTGCGCGGATTCGCGCGCTGATCCGCCGGCAGGCCGGCGTCGGCACGACGCAGCTCGTGTGCGGCGATCTCGTCTATGCGTTCGGCACGCGCGAATTCCGCTGCGGCGAAACGGTGCTCGCGCTGCGCCGCCGCGAGCACGCGATCCTCGAGACGCTGATGCTGCAGCAGAACAAGACGGTATCGAAGGCGCGGCTGATGGACAGCGTGTTCGCGCTCGACGACGAGCCGAGCGCCGACGCGATCGACATCTATATTCACAGGCTGCGCAAGCATCTCGCGGGCAGCACGGCCGAGATCATCACGCTGCGCGGGCTGGGTTACATCCTGCGCATGAAGAGCGCGCACGACTGACGGGCACGCACCCGCCGCACCGGACGTCGATTCGTAGCACGAAAGGTTGACCAGGCCAGCCGGATGCCCAGCAGGCCCGCTTGTGCACGCGCGCCCGCGCCGTGATCGTTGCGCGTTCGGTGTTTTCACCGATCCGATTCCCGAGTCCGGGAAAGCGGCGTGAAGGATTGCCCCCTCTACGATGCGAGATGTCGGCCCCCTCGCTGTGGCCGTCAACATCCGGCATACATTGCGTACTGCCAACGAACAGATTTCAATGCGGCAGCTCGGAGGAGACGATCTTGAAACGAAAAACCCTTGCCCTTTCCATCGCGGCGGCAGGCCTGTGCGCCGGCACCCACGCGCAAGCGCAGTCGAGCGTGCAGCTCTACGGCCTGATGGACCTGAGCTTTCCGACCTACCGGACCCACGCCGACGCGAACGGCAAGCATGTGATCGGGATGGGCAACGAAGGCGAGCCGTGGTTCAGCGGCAGCCGCTGGGGCCTGCGAGGCGCCGAAGACATCGGCGGCGGCACGAAGATCATCTTCCGCCTCGAAAGCGAATTCGTGGTCGCGAACGGCCAGATGGAAGACGAAGGCCAGATCTTCGACCGCGACGCATGGGTCGGCGTCGAGGACGAGCGCTTCGGCAAGCTGACGGCCGGCTTCCAGAACACGATCGCGCGCGACTCGGCGGCGATCTACGGCGATGCGTACGGTTCCGCGAGGCTGTCGACCGAGGAAGGCGGCTGGACCAACTCGAACAACTTCAAGCAGATGATCTTCTACGCGGCCGGCCCGACCGGCACGCGCTACAACAACGGCATCGCGTGGAAGAAGCTGTTCGGCAACGGCATCTTCGCGAGCGCCGGCTACCAGTTCAGCAACTCGACGCAGTTCGCGACCGGCTCCGCGTACCAGGTCGCGCTCGGCTACAACGGCGGCCCGTTCAACGTGTCGGGCTTCTACAACCACGTGAACCACGGCGGCTTCAGGAACCAGACGTTCTCGGTCGGCGGCAACTACACGTTCGACATCGTGCGCCTGAATGCCGGCTACTTCCGCTACAACGGCGACCAGGGCTCGCTCGGCCAGCGCCACGACGATTCGTGGACGGTGTCGATGAAGATCGCGCCGAAGGGCGCGCTCGACTACGAGCTCGGCTACCAGCAGATGCGCGTCAAGAACGCCGCGAACAACGCGGACGGCTTCACGCCGAACGCGAACCTCGGCGCGTTCAGCCTGACCAACGGCGTCGCCAACGGCTTCAAGGAGACGATCTACGGGTCGGTGTTCTACCACCTGAGCAAGCGCACCGAGGTGTACCTGGCCGGCGACTACATGAAGCTGCATGGCGGCTACACGGCGGCGTCGACGTTCGGCGCGAAGAACCAGCTCGAACTGACTTCGGGCATCCGTACGCGTTTCTGATCTCGGGGCCGGCCATCCGGTGCGGGGCCCATCGGGCCCCGCCGTACCTTCCGTCCGGGATTCTCCATGCGGGCACGCCGGCGCTTTGCGCCGACCGTGCCCTTTTTTCGTCCTTTCCGGACTGCCGCCGGACGCCCGCGCAGCGGCCGACGGCCGGTCCGGGCGACAACGGGCCCGAATCCGCTTGCGGCCCGTCCGGCGGGCGATCGCGGCCGATGCACGTACGTTCGGCCCACATCGGCGCTTGACCTGCGCCGACCGACTCGCTAGCGTTTCGGGTTTGCCCGGGTGGCCATTGCCGCCGGTGCCGTGAGCGCGCCCGACGTCCTGGCGCGCGCGGCCGGGCTCCGATGGAAAAGACGATGCAGAAACTCGATGCGGCCAGCCCGCAGGCGATGTCGACCGATTTCACCGCCGACAACGTCGCGCGCCTGAAGGCGCTGTTCCCCGAACTCGTGACCGAAGGCCCCGGCGGCGCGTCGGTCGACATCGACGTGCTGAAGGCGCTGGTCGGCGATCGCACGGTCGGCGACGCCGAAGAGCGCTACGGCTTCCACTGGCATGGCAAGCGCAGCGCGCGCCAGGCCGCGCTCACGCCGTCGACCGGCACGCTGCGGCCCTGCCCCGACGACAGCGTCGCGTGGGACGACACGCGCCATCTCGTGATCGAGGGCGACAATCTCGACGTGATGAAGCTGCTGCACAAGAGTTACGCCGGCAAGGTGAAGCTCGTCTACATCGACCCGCCGTACAACACCGGCAGCGATTTCGTCTATCCGGACGACTTCAGCGACAGCATCCGCCACTACCTGGCGATGACCGGGCAGACCCAGGGCGGCGTGAAGCGCAGCACCAACACCGAGGCGAACGGCCGGTTCCACACCGACTGGCTGAACATGATGTATCCGCGCCTGAAGCTCGCGCACGCGCTGCTGTCCGACGAAGGGCTGATCGCGGTGCACATCGACGAGCACGAAGTGCACGCGCTGGTGCTGATGCTGCGCGAGATCTTCGGCGAGGAGAACGAGCTCGGCGTCGCCGTGTGGGACAAGCGCAACCCGAAGGGCGACGCACGCGGCGTCGCGTACCAGCACGAATCGCTGGTGCTGTTCGCGCGCAACGCCGAGACGCTGCTCGAACGGGCGCCGCTCAAGCGCCCGAAGCGCAATGCGCAGCGCATGCTCGACGCCGCGCACGACGCCGTGTACCGCAGCGGCAACGCGAAGGACGCGCAGAAGGCGTACCGCGCGTGGATGAAGGCGCAGACCAACCTGTCGGGCGGCGAGGTGATGTACGACCGGCTGTCGGCCGACGGGCGCGTGTACCGTCTCGTGTCGATGGCCTGGCCGAACAAGAAGAAGGCGCCGGAAGAGTATTTCACGCCGCTGATCCACCCGGTCACCGGCAAGCCGTGCGCGATGCCAGCGCGCGGCTGGCGCAACCCGCCCGCGACGATGCAGGCGCTGATCGAGCGCGGCCAGATCGAGTTCGGCGCGGATGAAACCACGCAGCCGCAGCGGATCTACTACCTCGACGAGAACATGTACGAGAACGTGCCGTCGGTGCTGCCGTTCGCCGGCTCCGACGACGCGCTCCTGAAGACGCTCGGCATCCCGTTCGACCTGCCGAAGCCGGTCGATTTCGCGGCGGCCGTGATCGGCTGGTGCACGCGCGGCGACGACATCGTGCTCGACTGCTTCGCGGGCTCCGGCTCGACCGGCCACGCGGTGATGCAGGTGAACGCGACCGACGGCGGCGCGCGCCGCTACGTGCTCGTGCAATTGCCCGAGGCGCTCGACCGCCGCGACAAGACGCAGCTGGCGGCCGCCGATTTCTGCGCGAAGCTGAAAAAGCCGCTGACGCTCGCCGAAATCACCAAGGAACGCCTGCGCCGCGCCGCGCAGCAGGTCGCGCGCGATTACCCGGAAAGCTATGGCGACCTCGGTTTCCGCGTGTACCGGCTCGACACGACCAACGTGATCGAGTGGGACCCGCGCCGCGACGACTTCGACCACGCGCTGTTCGCATCCGTCGAGCACGTGAAGACCGGCCGCACCGAAGACGACCTGCTCGCCGAACTGACGCTGAAGCTCGGCCTCGACCTGTGCACGCCGGTCGAGCATCACCAGGTGGCGGGCAAGACCGTGCACCTGATCGGCCGCGCGATCGTCGCGTGCTTCGATGCGCGCATCTCGCGCGACGACGCGGGCCCGCTCGCCGACGGCATCGTCGACCTGCTCGACGCGACCGGCACGACGCACGACGTCACGTGCCTGTTCCGCGACAGCGGCTTCGTCGACGACGTTGCGAAGCTCAATCTCGCCGCGCTGCTCGAACAGCACGGCGTGAAGCGCGTGCGGAGCCTGTGATGCGGCTGCATTTCGAAGCGGATCTCGACTACCAGCGCGAGGCGATCGACGCCGTCTGCGACCTGTTTCGCGGCCAGGAATCGTATCGCGGCGACTTCAGCGTGCTCGCGAACGCCGCGCCCGGCACGACGGCCGCCGCGCAAGGCTCGCTCGGCTTCGCGGTGTCGGAACAGGGCGTCGGCAACCGGCTGTCGCTGACCGACGACGCGCTCGCGCGCAATCTCGCCGACGTGCAGCTGCGCGGCGGGCTGCCGCCGTCCGGCCTGCCCGGCTCGCGCGACTTCACCGTCGAGATGGAGACCGGCACCGGCAAGACCTACGTGTACCTGCGCACGATCTTCGAGCTCAACCGCCGCTACGGCTTCACGAAGTTCGTGATCGTCGTGCCGTCGATCGCGATCAAGGAAGGCGTGCACAAGACGCTTTCCATCACCGAGGATCACTTCCGCGCGCTGTACGCGGGCGTGCCGTACGACTACTTCCTGTACGACTCCGCGAAGCTCGGCCAGGTGCGCCACTTCGCGGCGAGCGCGGCGATCCAGATCATGGTGATGACGGTTGCCGCGATCAACAAGAAGGAAATCAACAACCTCTACAAGGACAGCGAGAAGACCGGCGGCGAGAAGCCGATCGACCTGATCCGCGCGACGCGGCCGATCGTGATCGTCGACGAGCCGCAAAGCGTCGACGGCGGGCTCGAGGGGCGCGGGCGCGAAGCGCTCGCCGCGATGGCGCCGCTCTGCACGCTGCGCTATTCGGCCACGCACGTCGATCGCCATCACATGGTGTACCGGCTCGACGCGGTCGACGCTTACGAACGCAAGCTCGTGAAGCAGATCGAGATCGCATCGGCGATCGTCGAGGATGCGCACAACAAGCCGTATGTGCGGCTCGTCGGCGTGTCGAACCGGCGCGGCGCGATCAGCGCGCGCGTCGAGCTCGACGTCGCGACGGCGGCCGGCGTGAAGCGCCAGATCGTGACGGCCACCGACGGCGACGATCTCGAACGCCTGACCAAGCGCGCGCTGTATGCGGGGCTGCGGATCGGCGAGGTGCATGCGGTGAAGGGCGCCGAGTACGTCGAGCTGCGCCATCCGGAAGGCGAGGCGTTCCTGTCGCTCGGCGAGGCGTTCGGCGACATCGATACGCTCGCCGTGCAGCGCGAGATGATCCGCCGCACGATCCGCGAGCATCTCGACAAGGAACTGCGCCTCGCGGAGCGCGGGGTGAAGGTGCTGTCGCTGTTCTTCGTCGATTCGGTCGAGCGTTATCGCCGCTACGACGAGAACGGTGTGCCCGTGAAGGGCGACTACGCGCTGATCTTCGAAGAGGAATATGCGCGCGCGGCGCGCGTGCCGGCCTACCGTGCGCTGTTCGACGGCGTCGACGTCGCACTCGAAGTCGAGCGTGCGCACAACGGCTACTTCTCGATCGACCGCAAGGGCGGCTGGACCGATACGAGCGAAAGCAGCGCGGCGGCCCGCGAGAACGCGGAACGCGCGTACGGCCTGATCATGCGCGAGAAGGAAGCGCTGCTGTCGTTCGACACGCCGCTGAAGTTCATCTTCTCGCACTCGGCGCTGAAGGAAGGCTGGGACAACCCGAACGTGTTCCAGATCTGCACGCTGCGCGACATCCAGACCGAGCGCGAGCGCCGCCAGACGCTCGGCCGCGGGTTGCGCCTCGCCGTCGACCAGGACGGCGAACGCGTGCGCGACCCGGGCGTGAACACGCTCACCGTGATCGCGACCGAGCGCTACGAGTCGTTCGCGGAGAACCTGCAGAAGGAAATCGAGGCCGATACGGGCATCCGTTTCGGGATCGTCGAGGAACACCAGTTCGCGGCGCTGCCCGTCCAGGAGGGCGACGCGCCCGCGCATGCGCTCGGCATCGAGCTGTCGCGCGTGCTGTGGAATCATCTGCACGAGCAGGGTTACGTCGATGCGCAGGGCAAGGTGCTCGACCGGCTGAAGGATGCGCTGCGCCAGAGCGCGCTCATGCTGCCCGAGGCGTTCGAGATGCTGCGCGCGCCGATCGTCGCGACGCTGCGCAAGCTGTCGGGCCGTTTTGCCGTGCGCAACGCGGACGAGCGCCGTGCGATCGCGCTGCGGCGCGATGCGTCGGGCAAGGCCGTCGTGTTCGGCGAGGATTTCCGCGCGTTGTGGGACCGCATCCGTCATCGCACCGTGTACCGCGTCGAGTTCGACAACGCGAAGCTCGTGCGCGACTGCGCGGCCGCGCTGCACGACGCGCCGGACATCGCGCGCGCCCGGCTGCAGTGGCGCAAGGCCGAGATCGATATCGGCAAGGCCGGCATCGAGGCGATCGAGGTGGCCGGCGCCGGTACGGTGCTGCTCGACGAAGGCGAGCTGCCACTGCCCGACCTGCTCACCGAGCTGCAGGACCGCACGCAGCTCACGCGCCGTTCGCTTGCAACGATCCTGGCCGACAGCGGCCGGCTCGACGATTTTCGCGTGAATCCGCAGCAGTTCATCGCGGTCGCGGCCGATGCGATCAACCGCTGCAAGCGGCTCGCGCTCGTCGCGGGCATCGCGTATCGCAAGCTCGGCGAGCGCCATGTGCATGCGCTCGAATCGTTCGAAAGCGAGGCGCTGACGGGTTACCTGCGCAACCTGCGGCCCGACGCGCAAAAGTCGATCCACGAAGCGGTCGTGTGCGAGACGGACGCGGAGCGCGCGTTCGCCGATGCGCTCGAGGCGCACGACGGCGTGAAGCTGTACGCGAAGCTGCCCGCGTGGTTCCGCGTGCAGACACCGCTCGGCAGCTATCACCCGGACTGGGCCGTGCTCGCGGAGCAGGACGGCGGCGAGCGGCTGTACTTCGTCGTCGATACGCCGAATACGGACGGCCATGTGCCGAGCGAGCACGAGCGTGCGAAGCTCGCGTGCGGCGAAGCGCATTTCCGTGCACTGGTGGACGGTGACGGCGCGGCGCGCTTCGTGCGCGTCAGGCAGGCCGATGCGTTGTTCGAACCTGCGGTGCCGCTGGCAGGCGCCGGGCGGTGATACGAAGGGCGGCGATGAGCCGCCCTTTTTTCTGCCTTGGTGAACGTGCCGGACACCCTCGCCGCGCCCTCTTCACGCGCCGGTTTCTCTTCCGTCATCCGCGTGAGGGCGATCCGCATTCCTGCATGAGTACGACGCGGTTACGGCTGGTTGCAAATCGGGTCGGCACGACGTTTCCGCGCGACGGCGGCGATGCGTTGCCGCGATGAAAAAAGGGCGCCGAAGCGCCCTTCTCCCGCATGCGTGTGCCGCGCTTACAGCGTGCGGCCGAATGCGTTGTGATGCGAACGATGCGTGGACGTCGACGCATGCGCGGCATGGCCATGCGCATGCCCATGCGTGTGACCATGACCCGGCTGCACGCCGGCGCGATCGGCGATCGTATCCGAGCGGTCGGCTGCGCGCGACAGGCCCTTGTCGCGGTCCCCCGCGTGCATGCCGTTCGAGTTGCTCAGCGCCTGGCCGCTCATGTGGCCGCCGGCCATGCCGCCCGCATTGCCGCCCGAGCCGCCTGCGCCATGACCGCCACCGTTGCCACCGCCATTGCCGCCGGCCGCCGCGTAGGCGGACACCGAGCCGAGCGCGAGCAGCGCGGCCGTCAATACGGACAGATATCGTTGCTGTTTCATCTTGTGCTCCCTGGAGCGCGTTCGTGTGACTGCATTCTATGAACGCGCCAAATTCGCGCCACACGACGTTGTAAATGATCGTAACGATGCGCGCGGCGCACATTCGTCGGATCAATCCGGGTGTTGCATGAACGGGGAACGAAGCAGGCGGTGGCGGCGCGTGGGCGCCGCCCCGGTGGTGAAGTGCTTACTGCGCCGGCTGCATGCCCTGCGCGGCGGCCTTGTGCTGCGCGGCCTGCTCCTGCGCCTGCTTCTTCGCCATGTGGTGGCCGACGATACAGCCGCCGACCGCACCGACGACCGCGTGGTGCCCCGCGTAGTGGCCGGCGACCCCGCCGACCACCGCACCCTTCATGCAGCCCGCCGCATGCGCGCTGCCGATCGTTGCGAGCGCCACGACAGCGGCGGCGGCACACAGCCTGATGTGACGAATGGGCATCATGTTGTCACTCTCCTCTCGTGGTGATCAGCCGGGCCGCTTAGTCCCAGCGGCCGCCGCGCCAGCCGCCGCGGTCGCGCCACTCGTGCTCGCGCCATTCACGGCGGCGCCATTCGTGTTCGCGCCATTCGCGCCGACGCCAGCCATCGTCACGCCAGCCGTCATCGCGGTAGCCGACCGGCGCGTACATGACAGGCGGCGGCGGCGCGACGTAGACCGGTGCCGGCGCCGCGTAGACGCCCGGCACGCCGATGCCGACCGACAGGTCGACGTGGGCCGACGCGACGCCCGAAGCTGCCAGCGCCGCTACACCGAGAACTGCACCGAGAATAAGTTTCTTGCTCATCTCGCGACTCCCTGCACGTGTCGTGCGTCATGTGAATACGGTTCGGAGTCTAGGCACCGGACACAGACACAGGTGAAACGGGTATGCGAGACAGGTAACGGACGTTTACGGATGCCCGCAAAGCCTTGCGGGACAAGGGAGAGGCCGTACTCGAAACACCGTTGCGGCGATGCATCGGGCCGGTAAAAAGGGCGTTTCGGCACGAAACCGGGCGATTCGATCGAGCTCGCCGGCGTGCGCGGGACGCGAACCGCCCGCACCGCGCGGCGCGAGCGGTTCGCAACAGCGGGCGTTACGCGCGGATATCGTCGACGCTGCGCAGCCAGTGCACGCTGAACAGGTTGTCCGCGTCGGTCCACACGGTATCGGGCGCGAATCCCGCGCGGCGCGCGATCGCATGGAAGCCGTCGATCGTGAACTTGTGCGAATTCTCCGTGTGGATGCGCTCTCCGGCGTCGAAGCGGAACGCGTGGCCGCGCACGTGCACCGTCTGCGCGACATCGCTGACGAGATGCATCTCGATGCGCTGCCGCTCGCTGTCGTAAAACGCGCAATGCGAGAACGCGTCGACGTCGAAATCCGCGCCGAGCTCCGCGTTCGCGCGCACCAGCAGGTTCAGGTTGAACTGCGCGGTCACGCCCTGCGCATCGTTGTACGCGTCGTGCAGCGTGCGCGCGTCCTTCACGAGATCGGCGCCGACCAGCAGGCCGCCGCCGCGCAGCAGCCGTGCGGCATCGCGCAGGAATGCGTCGGCTTCGTCCCGCGAGAAATTGCCGATCGTCGAGCCCGGAAAGAAACCGATGCGCCGCGCCGGTGTCGCGGTCAGCGCGGCCAGTTGCTCGGCCTTCGTGTAATCGGCGGCGATCGGCGCGACGTCGAGCCACGGATAGGCCGACCGCAGCCGCGCGGCCGCACCGTGCAGGTAGTCCGCCGAGATGTCGACCGGCACGTAGCGTGCCGGCGCGTTCGCATAGTTGCCCGCGAACGCGTCGAGCAGCACGCGGATCTTCTCGAGCGAGCCCGCGCCGAATTCGACGAGTTCCGCATGCGGGCCGACGCGCCGCAAGATCTCGGCCGCGCGATCGCGGAGGATGCCGAGCTCGGTACGGGTCGGGTAATACTCGGGCAGTTCGCAGATGCGATCGAACAGCGCGGAGCCGGCCGCATCGTAGAAGTATTTCGGCGGAATGCTGCGCGGCGTACGCGACAGTCCGTCGATCAGGTCGCGCTCGAACGCGCTCGGCCGCGAATCGCGGGCGGGTTGCTGGCCACCGCTCGTGGCCGTCTGGTCAGACGTCTCGCGCAAGTCGCACCCCCGTGAATTGCCAGCGCGCGGCCGGCGGAAAGAAATTGCGGTACGTCGGCCGTTCGTGCCCGGGCGGCGTCGCGATGCTGCTGCCGCGCAGGACCTGCTGGCCGACCATGAACTTGCCGTTGTATTCGGCGGCGACGCCCGCGAGCGGCCGAAAGCCCGGGTACGGCTCGTAGGACGAGCGCGTCCATTGCCACACGTGCCCGAGCATCTGCCGGATGCCTTCGGCGGGGAACGCGGCTTCCCATTCGAATTCGGTCGGCAGGCGGGCGCCGGCCCATTCCGCGTACGCGGCCGCTTCGAAGAAGCTCACGTGGCACACCGGTGCGTCGGGCGCGAGCGGCTCGATGCCGTGCAGGCCGAACGTGCGACGGACGCGCGTGGCGGCCGCATCGTCGTCGTCGGGTAGCCAGTACGCGGGCCCTTGCCACCCTTCCCGCTGCACCGCGGCCCAGCCGTCGGACAGCCAGAACTCGGGGCGGGTGTAGCCGCCGTCGGCGACGAACGCCGCGAACTCCGCGTTCGTCACGAGGCGGTTCGCGATCTCGTACGGCCGCACGAGCGCCGTATGACGCGGCCGTTCGTTGTCGAACGAGAACGCATCGCCGTCGTGGCCGATCTCGACGAGCCCGCCCGGCTGGTGAAGCCAGTGCAGCGCGCCCGCATCGCCCGCGGCCATTGCGTCCGCGTCCGTCCCGTTGCGCGGCCGGAACGCCGGCTTCAGCGGGTTGCACGAGAACGCGTGCAGCATGTCGGTGACGATCAGTTCCTGGTGCTGCTGCTCGTGATGCAGGCCGAGCACGATCTCGGGCGCGATCGTATCGAGCAGCGCCGCATCGGCGCCGGCCAGCGCGCGCAGCATCGCGTCGTCGACGTATTGCCGGTACGCATGCACCTCGTCGAGCGACGGGCGCGTGAGCAGCCCGCGCTGCGGCCGCGGATGGCGCGGGCCGAGCGCTTCGTAATAGGAATTGAAGAGGAACTGGAATGCGTCGTCGAACGGCGCGTAGCCGGGCACGCGGCGCATCAGCACGACGGTTTCGAAGAACCAGGTCGTATGCGCGAGATGCCATTTCGTCGGACTCGCGTCGGGCATCGACTGCACGGCCTGGTCTTCGGCGGACAGCGTCGCGGTCAACGCGACGCTATGGGTGCGCACGTCCTGGTAACGGCGCTGAAGCTGTGATGCAAGGAGGCTCATCGGTTTACCGTCCACGTCGCGATTCGCTGCGTTGCGTTGCCGGAAAAGGGAAAGCCTTGCGCATGATGCGCGCGGCTGACGTGCAACCTGCTGCTGCGTCGACGGGCAGCCGGCGCGCGCGCCGGGCCGCGAATGCGGCGTCACTTCATCTGCCCGTGCAGAACAGTATGGTCCAGAAATGTGAATGCTGCGAATCGGGATGCCGGTGAAACGCGAACGAAAGAGAAATGAAAGTGTTGGCTGCGCGCATATCGCACGCGTGACACGCCGGGCAGGCCTGCCGGTTCGGGCGTGAACGCCGTGCACGACGCGCCGGTCCGCGCAGGCGGGCTGCTGACGCCCCATGACATCCGCGCAGCGATCGTGAGTGAATGCCCCCAGATGCCCGGATTTGTCTGACGAACGTGTGCGTGCGCCGAGACCGGCACGACGGTGAACCGCCCCGCCCTTCGTCCGGGTCCGCGGCCAAACGCGCTTCGAAAAAATTTTTCGCCGATGTCACACACGCGGGGGGCTCGCTCGTCATGTCACCGGAACCCACACGAAAGGAGAAGGACCATGACTGCGAAACTCAATCCGTTTGCCGCCGCCCCCGCACTGATGAAGAACTGGATGACCGTATCGGTCGCCGCTGCCGGGAGCCTCGAGCCCACGCTGATCGAGCTCGTCAAGATCCGCGCATCGCAGGTCAACGCGTGCGCGAACTGCATTAACATGCACACGGCCGAGGCGCGCGAGCAAGGCGAGACCGAGCAGCGCATCTATCTGCTCGCCGCGTGGCGCGAAGCGCCCTGCTACACCGACCGCGAACGCGCGGCGCTCGGCTGGACCGAAGCGCTCACGCGGCTGTCGGAGGGCCACGCCGCACACGAAGCAGCCTACGCGGCGCTGAACGACCACTTCAACCAGGAGGAACAGGTGAAGCTCACGCTGATGATCAACGTGATCAACGGCTGGAACCGGCTCGCCGTCGGCTTCGGGCTGTGGATCGACCCGGCCGACGCGAAGGCCGCCGCCGCGAAGATGGTGGCCTGATGCCGACCCTCGACCCGGCCAGGGGCAGCGCCGAAGCACAGGCCGACGCGGCGGCGAGCTTCGACCCGCTGCGTCGCACGCTGATCCGCGTTGCGTACCGGATGCTCGGTTCCGTCGCGGATGCCGAGGCCATGGTGCAGGAAGCGTTCATCCGCTGGATGGACGTCGACCGTACCGAGGTGCGCGTGCCCGAGGCGTTCCTGCGCCGCATGGTGATGCGCATGTGCCTCGACCAGCTGAAGTCCGCACGGCACCAGCGCGAGACCTATATCGGCCCGTGGCTGCCCGAGCCGGTCGTCGAGGAAGACGAACAGGAAGACGTCACGCTGCCGCTGCTGCTCGCGCTCGAACGGCTCTCGCCGCTCGAACGCGCGGCGTTCCTGCTGCACGACGTGTTCGGCCTCGAGTTCGACGAAGTGGCCACGACGATCCAGCGCGACCCGGCCGCGTGCCGGCAGCTCGCCGCGCGGGCCCGCATGCATGTGCGCGAGGCGCGGCCGCGCTTTCATGTCGAGAAACAGCGCGGAATCGAATTGGCGGAGGCGTTTTTTGCCGCGTCACGCAGCGGCGACATGCGCACGCTCGGCGCGATGCTCGCCGAGGACGTGAGCCTGCATTCGGACGGTGGCGGCAAGCGCTCGGCGGCAGGCAAGCCGGTATTCGGCTTCGAACGCGTGATGAAGGTGCACGAGTATCTGGCCGAGCTGTTTGCGACACATGCATCGAAGCTCGTGCGTGCCGGGTTCATCAACGGGCTGCCGGGTTTCGTCACGCTGGAATCCGATGGCGAGCTGCAAACCACGGCGCTCGAGATCGAGGACGGAAAGATCGTCGCGATCTATGTCGTGCGCAATCCTGACAAGTTGAAGCATCTTCACTGAAGGTGGCAAGATCGCGCGTCGGGTGCCATGCGCAGGCACGGCCGCGATGCGCGCTGTTCACCGTCCTGCCGCCCTGCTTTACCGGCCGCCGGTTCGTGCTCTCGCTCGCGCTTGTACTCGTGCAATCAATACGTGCCGACCACGACGTTGCGGATCATGATCATCAGGAAGCCGAGCAACGGCGTCGCGATCGCGAAACCGGTCGCCGCGAGCCAGTTCGTGCCGCCCTGCGCTTCCAGCAACGCGAGAAACGATTCGCGCGACGTCGCGTTCGGGCGCAGCTTGTCGATCCGGCGCTCGACGTGCGCCTTGTAGAGGCCGTTCCCGTACCAGCCGAGCGAAACCGCGATCCCGATCGTGACCGGGTCGAGCGTGCTCGATTCGAAGTATGTCGGGAAGAACAGCAGCTCGACCAGCGTGATCGCGAGCGACGCGCCGAGGACGGCCGAGGCCTGCCAGTACATGCATCGATACGCCATCCAGACCGGGCCCAGGAAACAGGCTGCCCAGTTCCACGACTGCCGGTTCTTGCGCGACGCGGCGATCGTCCATTTCCGTTCGAACCAGGCAGCCTTCTTGCCGACATAAGCGGCGATTTCGTCGTTGCTCGCGAGCGATGCGGCGGTCGTGACGTCGGACATGGTCGGGTGCTCTCAGTCGCGCGGGTCGCGCGTTGTTGTTTTGATGTGGTCGGGTGCGGTGAAAATCGAACGGCGCAGCCGCTTCGGTCGCACACGATTCTACCTGCCGTACAGCGCAGGTCGTAGCGTCACGGGCCAGGATGTCGGTGGAGATGCGATGCCGTGGATCGCGCAACGCATCGGGGCGATATGCGTCGTTTCGCGTTGTTTCGGCCGGAAAAAGAAAAACGCCACGCGAGGTTGCCGCGTGGCGTTTGTATGTTTGGCGAGCCGCGTTGCCTGTAGGCAATTTGCGCTGCCGGACCCCTTCATTTTGTTCGTTGGTAGGCTCGATTGGATTCGAACCAACGACCCCCACCATGTCAAGGTGGTGCTCTAACCAACTGAGCTACGAGCCTAAGAAGCCGCGAATTATAGAGAGGGTTTTTGAGGAGCACAAGCCCTTTCGTGAAAATTTTTTGAATCGGCGCGTGCGGGGGCAAACGATCGACGGTGCCTGGCGATGCCGGGCACGTCGCCTTCACCGCTTCGCATCACAGCAAAACGCGTCGATGCGCGGTGATGTTATCCACATTGCCCTCTGGATAACCGTCCGGCAAGCCTCTGGATTCACAGTGGAACGATTGAGGATATGTCGGCGAGACTGTGAATCGACGAAAAGTTGTTCTGTGCTGCGCGGAGCTGTTCACGTGCGACACCCATGGTTATGCATCCCGCTTCGTGCTGAAAATTCAGTGCGTTACGGAGGTTATCCACTGTGAGGCACAGCGCTTGTTAACTATCACTACGTATATATACGAACCCTGTTAACACCTTTGGATAAGCACAGTCCGTCGACTGTGATCCGCCCGGGATATGCACTGCGTGCGGCGAACAGAAGAACGAATCGGGAAGCTGTGAAGCGCGTGGGTGATGTGCGGGCCGTCATGTCTGTAGAATCGCCGGCATCCAGGATGCAAAGGCCCGTCGGACAGGCTCACGACACATGACCGATTCTTCGTTGTCCAGGCTCGACACGCTCGACATCGACACAGTCGTGCATCGAATGCAGCAACATCCGGGCGACATCGTGTTCGAGCAACGCGTGTCGATCCCGGAAGCCGACGTCCTGTGCTGCCGCTACAGAGGCGAGCGATTCAACGTGAAGTTCGATCTCGACTACGGGGTGTTTGTCGATCGCGTCGGAAAGCTGTCTCGCCAAGACATCAAAGACATCGTCAGATGGCTCGCAACGGTGTGAACCGGATGACGAGAGGCACAGGCACATGATTGATTCTTTGACTGCGCTGCAGCGCTGGTACGAATCGCGTTGCGATGGCGTCTGGGAACACGCGCACGGCATCGAGGTCGTCACGCTGGACAATCCGGGATGGAAGGTGAAGCTCGACGGCGCGACGTCCGGCAAGGTGATCGATTTGTCGATCGAGCGCAACGAGTCGGACTGGATATCCGTGCGTGCGACCAGCGCTGAATTCGCCGGCTACGGCGGCCCGGGCAATTTGCCGGAGCTCCTCGCGCTCGCGGTCGAGTGGATTGACTGGCGCGCGACGAACGACGAAGGTCGAAGCGATCGATGAAGGCACCTGTCGACGAAATGCTGGCGACGGAGATTGCCGGCCATGTTGCGGTTGTCGTGACCAAGGTGGTGGCCGCCGCCGATGGGCTGGCACGGTTGGGCTTCGCTCGGCAATCCGGTCGCGGGGAATGTGCGATCGCCTGGCGCGGGCCGAGACAGTGCGTCATCGAAACACGATGGATGCGGTGTGCGATTGCTCGATGTCTTCCACGGCGCGACGAAACCGAAGAAAGAACAGGGCGACGCAAGCGGCGCTCGCAACTGGAGTGAGTAATGGGACCGATCGTTTGCCATCGACACGGACGCGCTTCCACGGCGACAACATCGAAGGGTGTGGACGCACGCATCAGGTTGCGCGGGCAGTGTGTGCCCGGTGAACTCGTGAAGGTCTCGCTCGACCGGCCGAGATACAGCCGGGAGATGTGGATGTTGCGCGCCGAGCTCGACGAGCACGAGGTCCATGCGATCTTCGTCGATCGGGTCGCGCACGTGAAGGCATTTCCGAAGATCGCGGCATTGGAGCGCTTGCGCGCGTATGTCTGTCTGGCGTGCCTGGACGAACTGCTCGTGCGTTCCGGCGAGGTGCCTCATCAACCGACGACGAAAGAGCAGGCGTTCGATACGTCCGTCGTCGCGGCGAATGCAAAGTGGCCGAGCGATTTCGCGCGATGCGAACTTCACGGGCTGATCCGGCCGACGCGGGCGTCGCCGGATATCGAAACGGCGATTCTCACGATCGATGTGATCCGTGATTGTCACGTCGTGCGGGTGATCGATGCCCGTGTGAAGCACGAGCCCAAGTATTGGTTCGACGAAGCGTTTTTGCGCAAGGTGCTCGGGCCGGATATCGACATCGTCGATTCGACGTTCCGGATCGACGACCCGGCCATGTTCGTGCGGCTGTGGGACGCCGGTGAGTATGTGTGTCCGGTGTGCCTGCGGGAGGTGTTGAAACGCAGCGGCCTGGGCGATGACGCTGCGCCAGCGTGAACGCAAAGGAGAGGGCATGACGGGCAGGCAACCGGTGCCGATGCGAGACGATCAATGATGACCGACACGATCGAGCAGTACGACATGACGGACGACGCCACCCGGCGCAAGATTTTCTGGCTGCTGCAACGCCTGACGAGCCTGTCGCTCTGGACGCGCAAGCGCGAGGCATTCGAGCGCTTCGCGAACGCGTACGAGCATGCAGTGAACACGTGGCCCGATGACGATCCGGATGGCATTCATGACAAGCACTTTCCGATCATCGCCGACATTCTCGCGGCTTACGATCGAGGGCTGACCGAGCTGGCCGGAGGGAACCGGATTGGCTGGCGGAGCGGTGGGCCGTTCAAGCACGTGTACCGGCAATACCGCCTTCTGGACGCGTATTTCTACCCTAATCCCGATTACTGGGATCGCGGTGGGCAGATTGCCCCATACCCGCCGAAGATCGACGCGCTGGCCCGACTGCTGCACGCATCGGAATACCAGATGGAGTATGCGCCGTTCGATCCGGACGATCGATTCGGCAACCTCGCACGTCTGCGCTCGGCAAGACAGCTGTTGTCCCCGAATGCCCATGAGCGCAACTTCCACACGCTTTCGTACCCGGTGTTTCCGGAGGAGCTGCCCGCGGTTCCAGAAGCGGTGGGCCCGGTCATCTGGACCGGCCGGAAAGTGCCATGCGACGGCATCTGGGAGCCTGTCGTCGTCAAGTGGTCGAGGCGGCCGGGCCTCGTGCCGATCGTCATGCCCGGTTTGCGTAATGGAGGTTGCTTCAATTACTTCACTCGGGGCACGCGTGCGCCACACCAGACGGACGATTTGCCGGGATTGTTCATCCCGACGTGCTGGCGATTGTTATGGGAAGACCGGCGTTACGTGAACGGCGTCGTTCCCGACGAATCGCAGTATTTCCTCGAGCCACGGCAAGCGCCGCAGGCGAGCCCGAGCCCGTGATATCCGGAGAACACCATGAGCAAGCTGAATTTCGGCGAGGTCGATCGATGTTCCGTCCGGCTCAATACCGCGACGCTGCTCGGCCTGAAGGCCGCCTATGACGACTTCGCGAAAACCGGGCAGGATCCGCGCAACTTCGAGATCTGCATCACGGACGAAAGTGCCGCGAGGGTCGATCCGAAACCGGGCGACCGCGTCATCGGCGTGACGTTTCTGGCGAAGATGCCTCCCGGCATGCGCGGGCTCGGCAATGCGAGTCCGCTTGGAACGTCGATGGGATACGTCATCTCCCCGGAAACCGGCGAGATTCTCAAGGTTCATCTGACCAAGTGACCTGGGCGGCGGTGAAGGTGGTCAGCCTTCGTATGTGGGTAACCGCGGCGCAAATGACGTGAAATGCTGTGCGAGCAACAGGTGAGCATGCGCTCGGATCGCAAGCGGGGGGCGGATCCCGGCGAATTCTGACCGTGACGAGCCGATCCGGATACGTGAGCCCGCGACTGAGTGCAGAAATGCCGGCTCCACGATGCGAGCGCGGGGGAAAGAGCATCACGTTCGTGCGCTTGCCGACGTGCCGCATGTGGACAACCTGCACGCCCAACCAGTCGAATCGCTGTGCCTCGGACAGGTGAGCGCCATGCACTCGACCATGTGAATCAGCCCGAATGCCTTGTTGGACAGGGATTTTCCGGAATAGAGCAGGTGATGGGGAGAAGGTTCGCGCGACCCGCCGTGATCGAGTGCCATGTGGATATCGAGCAGCCAAGACACTCGAAATCCTGTGCATTCAACGGGTGAGGGTACGCGAATGTGGTGAGGATGTTTGCGTCACCTCCCGGGTTGTGGATATCACGCTTCCACGCAACTCGAAACGCTGTGCAGACCCAAGGTGAGCGAACCGAACGATATCAGCATGTAGCGTCGCCACGATCAAGCTGACCGGCCTCCACGATTCCCGGTGCGGTTCAGACACCGACTCGACTGGCGTCGCGAGAGAAGGCGGCATATACCAGGACAAAGTCGCACGGCGAGGATGATCGTTCGCTATGCTGCCGGTGACAACGCACCTATCCATCGGATACACATGAGCGCAACTGCGCGGATCATTCTCAAAGCCATGCTGAGCCTCCCCATTGCCTTTGGGCTCGCCTATCCCCTTGTCTATCCTTCAGAAGACGGTGGCGTTCTCGGCGAAATGGAGAGGCTTGGGACAATCGGCGGCATCGTCGTCATCATGGTTTTCCTGGCTCTGGTCTATGCCTACGCGAGCGACCTGAGGACTACCCTGAAATCGGTCAACCAAGGATCGCGTGCGGCCGAACCCAACAGCGTCTGGCTCATGTTCCTCTTGCCGTACAACTTCATCGAGGATTTCTTCATTATTTCCAACGTTGCGAAGTCCCTGGAAGCGGAGTCCCGTATCAATCCGGCGCTGTCGGGTCTGCGCTCGTTCGGCCGGATCAGTGGCATCGGGTGGTGTCTTGCGCAGGTTGTTTCGTTGATACCCGATACCCTTGGCTCCATCGCCGGTGGCGTAGCAGTTTTCCTCTGGGTTTGGCACTGGGTGTTCGTGCGTCGAGCGAACAAGATGCTTGCCGGCAGCCAGGTCTCGGTGGCGACTCTACCTGGACGGACAGGATCGTAGCCATCCTTGGAAGCCGGATCGCTTACCCGTGATCGATGTGGACATCCTGTTCCGCAGCGACTCGAAACCCTGTGATTCCCAAAGGTGAGGGCACCGGAGCGGCTTCGATGTGCATAACAGCCAAGGAAAGTCAGTCGAAACACTGTGCAAGCGAGTGGTGAGCGTGCGCCCGTTCAAGCCCGCCGGGCCGCGCCACAAAAGGCGCTGGCGGCCACCCCCAACCGCCAGCCGGGCGCGCATCCTGCTACTTCAAGTCTGCTGATCGAGCGCCTGCACGACCGCTTTCTCCGCGAGACTCCCGGCCGGCCCGACCACCGCATAGTTGAGCCCGTTCACCGAGCCGTACCGCGCGAGCAACGCGCCATCCACACGTTGCCCGGCCGGCAGCAGACGATGTTTCGATTCCGCCGGCCGGAGATAGAAGCTGAGCGTCCGCCCGGCCTCGTCTTCATAGAGCACCATCGCAGCCGTGGCCCCGCTGTCCGTCGTGAACAACCGCCCACCGACCGGCCTGAACCCCGCAGCGCTCAGATCCGGCAGCCGCGCCGATGCCCCGACGCGCCGGGTGAGCCACCCCTGCAAATCGCCTGCACCGGTCGGCCGGTAATCCACCTTCGCCGTCTGATCGACCACCATCATCCGGTAAGCCTCGACTGCATCGCTCATCGGTGCGATGGGCGGCGCCGCGTTCCATCCACGCGCCTGCCATCCGCCGAATGTCCCCAGCCCGACGCAGAACACGAACGAAGCCGCGATCGCGAACCGCATCCGTGTGCGCTCCGCCTGCCTGCCGCGAATGGCGGCAGGATCCAGCGCAAGGTTATCCGCCGGCATCCGCACGCTTTCCAGCGCGGCCCGCAACCGCTGCGCATCCTGCTGCCATTGCTTCACCTGTTCCGCGCGCTCCGGATGCAGCGCGAGATAGCGCTCGACCGCGGCGCGCGCATCGTCGTCGAGCTGGCCGTCGACGTAGGCCTGGAGGTCGTGTTCGTTAGTTGGAATGTTCATCATGATGTGCTCCGAGAAACCCCGCCGTTTCCCGCAAGGGGACTTCCTTCGGGGCGCATGGCGGGTAGCGCAGGGCGCATTTGACAGGCAGCTTCGTCCACCGGCTAGGATGGCCGGCATGATCCTTGTCTATCGCTACCGGGTAAAGTCGCTCAACGGGCTGCTTAACAAGCAGAGCCGCGCGGTGAACTACGTCTGGAACTTCTGCAACGACACGCAGAAGCATGCCCTCAAGTGGAACAAGAAGTGGCCGACAGGGTTCGACTTGAACGTATTGACGACGGGTTCTAGCAAAGAGCTTTGCATCCATTCCGGCACGATCAACGCAACGTGCGAACAATACGCGAAGTCGCGTAGCCAGCACCGTCGACCTTACCTGCGCTATCGCGGCCGGAAATCGCTTGGCTGGGTGCCGCTGAAGGGGCGTGACCTGAAGCGCGAAGGAGACGCGTTTCGCTTCGCTGGTAACACCTTCCGCGTGTTCAACAGCCGCCCGCTTCCCGAAGGCAAGATCAAGGACGGAACCAATTTCGCACAGGATGCGCGTGGCAATTGGTTCCTGAATATTGTGATCGAGATGCCCGATGTTCAGGCTCGCCCGATCCGTTTGGGCGTCGGCATCGATCTTGGCCTGAAAGACTTCGCCACACTCTCGACGGGCGAAAAGCTGGCCAATGCCCGGTTTGGCCAGCGCGCGGCGGAAAAGCTGGCGAAAGCCCAACAGGCGCGAAAACACAAGCGGCATATCGCGAAGCTGCATGCAAAGGTAGTGAATGCACGCGCCGATTTCCAGCACAAGCTCGCGCTCGATCTGGTGCGGCGCTACGACTACATTGCGATCGGCAACGTGTCGGCCGCCAAACTCGCCAGAACCAGGATGGCGAAGAGCGTCTACGACGCATCCTGGTCGTCCTTCCGCAACAAGCTCCGTTACAAGGCGATGGCGCACGGAGTCACGTTCGAGGAAGTCGACGAAAGCGGTTCTACCCAGTCCTGTTCGTCGTGCGGGTCGAAAGACAGCACGACGCGGCCGAAAGGTATCGCGGGGCTGCGAATAAGAGAGTGGACCTGCAGTGAGTGCGGTGTCTTGCATGATCGAGATATCAACGCTGCGCTGAACATTCTCCGATGCGGACGTGCATCGCCAGGTGTGGGAATCCTCCGACTTTCGGCGGAGGAGGGCGTCAATTCTTCATCAATCGCAAAGAAGGAGCAGGAAGCTCGCCGTCGCTGAGCTGGCGCAGCGCCTGGCGCGCGCGGGAGAGCCGCGACATCACGGTGCCGATCGGCACCTCGAGCAGGTCGGCGACCTCCTGATAGGTGAAGCCCTCGACCGCGACGAGCAGCAGCAGGCTGCGCTGTTCGTCGGAGAGCCGGCCGAACGCTTCGAGCGTCGCGCGCGCCGCGAATTCGCGTTCGGCGGACGGCCAGTGCGCTTCGTCGTCGTCGCGGATGCGCCCGAGCAGCCACGCGTAGCGCTTCGCGCTGCGTTTGCCGTCGAGAAACTGCCGGTACAGGATCGTGAAGAGCCAGCTGCGCAGCGACGCGTCGTCGCGGCGGCTCGTCCAGCGCGACAGTGCGCGCTCGAGCGTCGACTGGACGAGATCGTCGGCCGCGTGGACGTCACGCGCGAGCCAGAGCGCGAAGCGTCGCAGCCTGGGAATGAGTTCGCGCAATGCGTCGTCGTCGAGGGCGGTGGAGGGCATGGCCGGGCCGGTTGCCGAATGGGTAGAGATGCCGCGTAAGACGCCGGTGGGCGCCGCGTATTCCACCAGCATAGGAAAAAAATTTTCGTGGAATAAAGCGGCGCGGGTGGCGTCCTACGCGGGTTCGACAATGACCTGATGGTCGGGAGCACATTCATGGAGCGATCTTCTTCCTCTTCTTCGCCGCAGCGCGAGCCCGGGCGCGGGTGGTGGCGCTGGGCCGCGATCGGCGGCGCGGTGGCCGGCGTGGCCGTGGCGTTCGGCTACGCGGGAGGCTGGCTTGCGCCGGCGCGTCTGACCCCGCACCGGATCGTCGACGCATTGCAGACGGCCGGCGGCGGCATTCACCCGGGCTTCCGGCGCAATCACGCGAAGGGCGTGTGCGTGACCGGTTACTTCGAAGGCAACGGCGCCGCGAGCGCGTATTCGGTCGCGCCGTTCTTCAAGGCGGTGCGCACGCCGGTGGTCGGGCGCTTCGCGTTGCCAGGCGGGAACCCGTACGCGCCCGACAGCAGCGTGCCGATCCGCAGCCTCGCGCTGAAGCTCACCGCGCCCGATGGCGAGCAATGGCGAACCGGGATGAACGCGATGCCCGTGTTTCCGGTGGCGACGCCGCAGGCGTTCTACGCGCAATTGATGGCGACCCGGCCCGATCCGAAGACGGGCAAGCCCGACCCGGCGAAGGTAAAGGCGTTTTTCGGCGCGCACCCGGAGGCGGGCGCGTTCCTGCAATGGGTGAAGGGTGCGAAGCCGAGCGCGAGCTACGTCACCGAAAGCTATTACGGATTGAACGCGTTCTACTTCGTCGACGCGGCCGGCAAGCGCCAGGCGGTGCGGTGGCGCGTCGTGCCGGAGCAGACGGCCGGCGCCGGCGACGTCGCGACGGCGGCGGACCCGAACGTGTTGCAGCAGGACGTGACGCAGCGCATCGCGGCGGGTGCGCAGAAGTGGAAGCTGCTGGTCACGCTGGCGGAGCCCGGCGATCCGGTGGACGACGCCACGAAGGTCTGGCCCGCGCAGCGCACGACGATCGACGCGGGCACGCTCGTGCTCGACCGCGTGGAGGCGCAGGACAGCGGGCCGTGCCGGGATGTGAATTACGACCCGACGGTGCTGCCGCAGGGGATTCAGGTGTCGGGGGATCCGTTGCTGGCGGCGCGCTCGGCTGCTTATGCGGATTCGTATCTGCGCAGGACGAGTGAAGAGGCCGGTGTGGCGGGTGTGGCCAGGTTGAGTTCGGAGGGACGGTGATGAAGACTTCTGCGACGTTTGGTTTGCCCGCGAGGGTGCTGCACTGGGTGATGGCCGCGATGATCATCGCGATGCTGTTCATCGGGGTGGGGATGGTGGCGTCCGTTTCCGGGCGGCATGAGGTTCTGGTGGCGATTCACAAGCCGCTGGGTGTGGCCGTGCTGGTGCTGGTGTGCGTGCGGATCGTGGTGCGGGTGTTGTCGAAGCCGCCGGCGTTGCCCGAGGATCTGCCGTGGTGGCAGAAGGTGGCCGCGCACGGATCGCATCTTGTGCTGTATGCGCTGATGGTCGCGATGCCGCTGATCGGGTGGGCGATGCTGTCGGCGGGCGGGTATCCGGTGACGTTGGGCGGCGGCGTGCAGCTGCCGGCGCTGGTGTCGGCTGATCCGGTGACGTTCGCCTGGCTGAGGGTCGCGCATCGCGTGCTGGCCTATCTGTTCTTCCTGACGTTCCTCGCGCACTTTGCGGCGGCGCTGTATCACGGACTGATTCGGCGGGACGGTGTGGTGAGGGCGATGGTGGGGCGGTAACCGACGGGAAGGTCGAGTTCGCGGCGGCGGGGCTGTACACGGGCGACCGGGGCAGCTCTTGCCGTGCCGCTTATATATGACCACTGGGCAGGCTCGGCTGCTCCCGGCATAGCATGTCAAAAATATTTCACGAAAGGGCTTGCGTGGATGGGGGCAGGTGCTTAGAATCACGCCTCTTTCGCGCTAACGGAAACGCAGCGCGGGAGAAGAAGGGAAGCGGTGCTGTTGAAGTTGGTTTTAGCAACTCCAGTACATACGAAATTAAACCGCAGTCGTCGCAACGAAGTAGTTAAAAAAGTTGTTGACGAGTTTTAAAAAACGGTTAATAATCTCGCTTCTCTGCTGCTGAAAACGCAGCGCTGCCGGGAAACACGAAGTTCCTCGCAGATTGCTCTTTAAAAATTAACAGCCGATAAGTGTGGGCGC